>NZ_JAMYLI010000013.1:0-201105 GCF_040317955.1 Mesorhizobium sp. M1342
CCCCATCAAGTACTCACTTACTACACCCCAACAGCCCACCAGCGATCCTCACCATGATCCCTTCAGCGCATATGACCAAATAACCAACGGCCCTACTCCACAACTCCCCTACTCCCCTACAACTCATCCCCCTCCACCTCCGTATCTCCCCCATGAACCTGATCTACGCCGCCCTTGCCTTCCTGATGGCGCTTGTGTTCGGCTTCGTCGGCGTCACCCGCGTCGGCTCATGGCTGATCGAGCGCCGCAATCCGCCGATCGGCGAGTTCGCCGACATTGACGGCGCCCGCATCCACTATGTCCATGTTCCGGCACCCGCCAATGCCGAGCTGCCGCCGATCGTCTTCATCCACGGCGCCAGCGCCAATCTCAGGGACCAGATGCTGCCGCTGCGTCCCTTGCTCGAAGGCCGCGCCGAAATGCTGTTCTTCGACCGGCCAGGCCACGGCTGGTCGGGTCGCGGCACCAACAACGAGAACCCGTCGGCGCAGGCCGACACCATTGCCGGACTGATGGACCATCTCGGCATCAAGAAGGCTGTCATCGTCGGCCATTCCTTCGGCGGCGTGGTGACATCGGCCTTTGGCCGGGAGCATCCCGACAAGACGCTCGGGCT
The DNA here is from genome assembly GCF_040317955.1 of Mesorhizobium sp. M1342. Classification (NCBI taxonomy): domain Bacteria; kingdom Pseudomonadati; phylum Pseudomonadota; class Alphaproteobacteria; order Hyphomicrobiales; family Phyllobacteriaceae; genus Mesorhizobium; species Mesorhizobium sp. M1342. The sequence continues at coordinate 617 of NZ_JAMYLI010000013.1, forward strand.
GGTCTTCCTCGCACCGGCGACCCACCCATGGCCGGGCGGCGCAACCGCCTGGTACTACGATCTGACTACCATGCCGGTGCTCGGCTGGCTGTTTTCCGAGACGCTGACCTATCCGGCCGGTACACTGCAGATGGCCGACGCTACCACCTGCGTTTTCTCGCCCAACAAGGTGCCCGACAATTATCTCAGAATGGCCTCTATCCCGCTGGTGCTGCGACCAACAGCCTTTCGTGCCAACGCCACCGATGTCGCCGGGCTCTATCGCTATGCCCTCGGCGCCGCACCGCGCTACAACGAGATCAAGGCGCCAACCGTGGTCATTTCAGGCGATCGCGACAAGGTGGTCTATGCACATATCCATTCGGTCGGCCTGGCGCGCGACATTGCCGGTGCCGAACTCGTCTGGGTGCACAATCTCGGCCACAAGCCAGACTGGATCGCGCCCGACCTGACCGTCGGCGCCATCGAGAAGGTCGCCGGGAAGAGTATAGACCTGCAGGCGATGGCAACGGCAGTGGAGGCGCGCATCGCCGGCGACGCCTACGGCGCCGGCAGATGCGCCGATATCAAGGTACCGCAGGCCGAACTCGCGCCGACCTAAAGCGGATCACCTGAATCCGTTCAGAGGCGACACGCTTTAGGAATCTAGCGGCTGACTTGTGTGTCCGATCCGATATAGGCGATGCGCAGCATGTTGGTCGAACCCGGTGTCCGCAACGGTACGCCCGCGGTGATGATGACGCGGTCGCCCGGCTTGCCGAAGCCTTCGTCGAAGGCGATGCGGCAGGCGCGATTGACCATGTCGTCGAGGTCGACGGCGTCGGGTGAGACGACGCAATGCGTGCCCCACAAAAGCGACAGCCGCCGCGCCGTGTTGAGGATCGGCGACAGCGCGATAACAGGCACTTGCGGCCGCTCGCGGGCGGCGCGCAGGCCTGTGGTGCCTGATGCGGTGTAGGTGATGATCGCCGCCAGCTTCAGCGTTTCGGCGATCTCGCGCGCGGCCAGCGAAATGGCATCGGCGCCAGTCGCCTCCGGCTCGGAGCGCTGGGCGTTGATGATGCCGGCATAGGTCGGATCGGTTTCGACCTTGGTGGCGATACGGTTCATCATTGCCACGGCCTCGACGGGATAGGCACCCGCCGCCGATTCCGCCGACAGCATGATGGCATCGGCGCCTTCGAAGACGGCGATCGAAACATCGGACACCTCGGCGCGGGTCGGCACCGGTGCCGTGATCATCGATTCCAGCATCTGCGTTGCAACCACCACCGGCTTGCCGGCGCGGCGTGCGGCGCGCGTGATCTGCTTCTGGATGCCGGGCACCGCCTCGAGCGGCATCTCGACGCCGAGATCGCCGCGGGCGACCATCAGCGCGTCGGACAATTCGATGATCTCGGCCAGCCGGGCGACGGCCTGCGGCTTTTCGATCTTGGCCATGATCAGCGCCCGGCCGCGTGCGATCTTGCGCGCTTCGGCCAGATCCTCCGGCCGCTGCACGAAGGACAGCGCCACCCAGTCGACGCCCGTGGCCAGCACGGCATCGAGGTCCTTGCGATCCTTCTCGGTCAGCGCGCCGACCGGGAGGTCGGTGTCGGGCAGGCTGACGCCCTTCTTGTCGGAAATGGTGGTGCCGGCGACGACGGTGCAGACGATCGACTTGCCGTCGCTCTTCACCGCCTTCAGCTCGAGCTTGCCATCGTCGATCAGCAGGCGATGGCCGGCTTCGACCGAGCTCAGAATTTCCGGATGCGGCAGATAGACCCTGGTCGAGGTGCCAGGCTCTGGATTGTCGTCGAGGGTGAAGGTCTGGCCTTGCGTCAGCACTTCCTTGCCGTTGGCGAACTTGCCGACGCGCAACTTTGGCCCTTGCAGATCGGCCAGGATGCCGATCGGCCGGCCAACCGCTTCCTCGACAGCGCGGATGCGTCCGACCAGCGTGCGCATCAGTTCATGGTCGGTATGGCTCATATTGATGCGGAACACATCGGCGCCCGCTTCGAACAGTTTCTTCAGCATCTCCTCCGACGAGGAGGCCGGACCGATGGTGGCTAGGATCTTGACCTTGCGGCTACGTCTCATTGACTGTTTGTTCCCGGGGCGGCTGGAGCGCCTCCCGTTGTGGACTCATCGGTCAGCTGGACCATCCAGCTTGCCTGTTCGCCCGTGTCATATTCCTGGAATCCGGCGCGCTGAAAGCCCCGGGCGACGCAGTCGGTCACGCCTGCGATCTTGAACTCTTTTTCAGCCACGCACATGTTGATCGGGCCATCCCAGCGTCCACCGCGTTCGGCGTCTTCTGCATAAAGATAGTAAAACCTTGATGACAGCGGCCCTTCGATCAGCGTCTTGCAACTCGATCCCTCGATGTGCCACCAGCCTTCGGTGATCCAGCCGGCCTTGGCGCGATAGCCGATGCCGACACCGACCAGGTTCTGCGTGGCGTTGCAGACGCGGAAATCGGCGCGCGCCGGCGAAGCCACGACCATGGCCGACAGGCCGATGGCAAGAGTGAGGAGCGGCATGGCAAAGGCAGAGCGCATGCGCTGCCCGCCGGCGGAACTCATCCGAAAACCCCTCAAAAACCACATCAGCATCTCTCTGCGCCCCTTTTCGGAAAAGTCCGGGCGCATGTCAACGCACCGTTTTGTCCAATTCCAATCGATTTAGAAAGGCTCCGGCGCACAATTCGCCGACTTGTGCCAGATTTCCGGGGAAACCTTGGCCAAACAACGGCATTGCGCAAGCGTCGTCTTCGTGGAATGACGATAGCACCCTCCCCGGAAGCCAGCGAACAGACCATTTCCCGCCAATGACCCGATCCACAGTTTTCGCGCCTTTCGACATCATCGAGGGCGATCGCAGGCGAGGCATCGTGCTGTTGGGCGATCATGCCCGTCGCGACCTGCCCGACGACTACGGCAGCCTCGGCCTGCCCTCAGCCGAGTTCGACCGCCACATCGCCTATGACATCGGCGTCGAGGCGGTGACGCGCGAACTGGCTGCCCTGCTCGGCGTGCCGGCGGTGCTTGCCAATTTTTCGCGGCTGCTGATCGATCCCAACCGCGGCGAAGACGACCCAACGCTCATTCGCCAGCTTTATGACGGCACTGTCGTACCTGGGAACTACCCCATCGCTGCCGAGGAGCGCGAGAGGCGGCTCGACGGGTTCTACCGACCCTATCACGACGCCGTCGGCGCCATGATCGCCTCGGTCGCACAGGCTTCCGCCCAGGCGCCCTTCATCTTTTCGGTGCATTCCTTCACCCCTGCCATGCAAGGAATCCAGCGTCCTTGGCACGTCGGCATCCTGTGGGACCTCGACGACCGCGTGGCGCGGCCGTTGATAGACATGCTGGCGCAGGACAAGAACCTCGTCGTCGGCGACAACGAACCCTATGACGGCGCGCTGCGCGGCGACACCATGTACAAGCACGCCATCGTCAACGGCTTCGCCCATGCGCTGATCGAGATCCGACAGGATCTGATATCGGACCAGAAGGGCGCGCTCGCCTGGGCCGAACGGTTGGCGCCGATCGTTGACGCGATCGATCGCCGTCCCGATATACATGTGGTGAAGATGTTCGGCTCGCGCACCGGGCCGCTATGACGGAGGTTTCGATGACCGAACTCAGCGACGAGCAGCAACGCGATTTCGAAGCGGCCGCCTTCCGCCGGCTGGTCGAGCATCTGCGCGAGCGCAACGATGTGCAGAACATCGACCTGATGAATCTCGCCGGCTTCTGCCGCAACTGCCTGTCGAACTGGTATCGGGAGGCAGCCAATGCCGAGGGCGTCGATCTCACCAAGGATCAGTCGCGCGAGATCGTCTACGGCATGCCTTATGGGGAATGGCAGACGCTGAACCAGACCGAGGCCTCCGACGCCAAGAAGGCCGAATTCGAGGCAAGGCACCCCCAGGACCATTGACGCCGTCGTCCCCGCGATCGCTTAAGGCTATGTTGGCCCAAAATGCTTCCCGAAAGAGCCTTGACTGAAAATTGAATCGATCTAATTTGCCGCGCGAAGCCATTTTCAGCGGGATTCGCCTCATGAACGCGTCAACTGCCAAGCTGACTGCCATTCGCGGAAGATGGGCGCTCGCGGCCATTTTCCTGGCCAACGGCTTCCTGACGGGCAGCTGGGCGCCGCAGATTCCGGTGTTCCTGACGCGGCTGGAGATCTCGAAGTTCACGCTCGGTCTGCTGATACTCTTATTCGGCGTCGGTGCCGTCGTCGCGATGACCTGGTGCGGCCATTTGATTTCCAGACATGGCTCGCGCACCGTACTGCGCTGGTTCGCCCTGTGCGGCAGCCTCGGTCTGATGGTCGTGGCGCTGGCGCCCAACGTACCGGTGGCGGCCGCGGCCATGATCGTCTTCGGCGGCTCGATCGGTGGCATGGACGTTGCCATGAATGCCAATGCCGTGGTGGTCGAACGGCGGCTCTCCCGCGCCGTCATGTCGTCCTCGCACGGCTTCTGGAGTCTCGGCGGCTTCGCCGGCGGCGGCCTCGGCGGCTTTGCCATCCAGCACTACGGCCACCTCGCCCACGCGGCGGCGGTAACGGTGTTTGCCTTCGCGGTGATCGCGGTGGCCGTTCGCCATCTCCTCACCGAAGACGGCCCGCAGGCAGCCGAGCACCACAAATTCGCACTGCCGGCAAACCCGCTGGTTTATCTGATCGGACTGATGGCGCTGCTGGCGATGATCTCCGAAGGCGCGGTGCTCGACTGGGCAGCCCTGTATCTGCGCCAGGAGCTCGGCGCCGATCTCGCCGTTGCCGGCCTCGCCTACGCCGGATTTTCGGGCGTCATGGCGGTTACGCGGTTCTTCGGCGACGGCATACGCAATCGCTTCGGCGCGGTGACGACGCTGCGCGTGTCGGCCCTCGTAGCCGCGGTCGGCATGCTGGTGGCTGGCCTGGCGCCCTCGCCCTGGCTCGCTATTGCAGCCTTTGCCTTTTGCGGCTTCGGCATCGCCAATATGGTGCCAATCATCTTTTCGGCCGGCGGCAACCAGGAAGGCATGTCTTCCGGCACCGGCATGAGCGTGGTCACCACTATCGGATACTGCGGCATACTGGTGGCGCCGTCGGCGATCGGCTTCGTTGCCGAGCATTCCAGCTTCGGCCCGATCTTCATCACCATGTCGGGACTGCTGATCATCGTGTTGCTGATGGCCGGGCTCGCTCACCGCGCCGAATTCGCGCCAGCACCCGCCGAATAGCGTTTCAGCTCCTCGTGGAGAAAATCCACCACCCGGCGGATGCGCACGCTGGTACGCACGTCGCGATGCATCGCCAGCCACACCGGCAGAACTGGCAGCGGCAGATCTGGCAGAACCTTCTCTATCAAAGGATCCCTGTCGGCCAGCGGCTCCTGACCAAGGCCGATGCCGTTTCCCGCCCGCACCGCTTCCCACAAAACGATCTGGTTGTCGGCCCTGAAGCGGAAGCTGCTCCGGGTGACGGGGATGCCATACTGGGTAAAGCCCCTGATGATCTCGTCGCCGCGGTCGAAGCCGACCAGGTCGTGGCCGACAAGATCGGCAGGCTTCAGCGGACGGCCGCGCCTGTCGAGATAGGATTTGGCCGCGCAGGCGCAGAGCTCGATATCGCAGACCCTGCGTGCCATCAGCTCGTTCTGCGCCGGCTTGACCATGCGGATGGCGATGTCGGCATCTCGACGCAGCAGGTTCTCGACCTGGTTGGAAGCAACGATCTCGACCTCGATGCCGGGCTCCTCGATCCCCAGCCGCATCGTCATCTCAGGCAGGACATAGGCCGCCACCACCTCGCTGGCGGCGATGCGCACCGTGCCTTCGATGGCCTCGACCGAACCCAGCGCCAGGAGTGAGAAGGCGCTTGCCTGCTCGCTGACCGCCTTGCCGCGTTCGAACAGCGTGCTGCCGGCCTCCGTCAGTTCGTAACCGTGCCGTCCTCGACGGAAGAGTGTGACGCCGAGTGCCCGTTCCAACTCGCCGATGTGACGGCCAAGCGTCGGCTGGCTGGCCGAAAGCTTTCGCGCGGCGGCCGACAGGCTGCCGGATTCCGCCACGGCGACAAAGCTCTTGATCAGGTTCCAGTCGATTTCTGTCATTCATTTATGAATATCAGAACGCCATATGTAGTCAATTTCCATTCGCGTTCGGAGCGACCATATTCCGGCTGCAGACACCAACACGGACTGCAAACACCAACCAGGAGAACTCAGATGACCAAGATCGCTCTCACCACCGCCGCCATCCTCATTTCCGTCAGCGCCGCCTTTGCCGGCAGCGACAAGTTTGGCTCGAACGACGCCAGCCAGCCGGCTGTCACCAGCACCGACAACACGACCACCGCTTCGATCCACAACCCGGATGCGGCCGTCCGGCAGCCGGTCACGCAAGGCAGCAACCGCGACCTCTTCGGCAACCGCTGATCTCGATCGCGCTTGTCGCTGATCCCGATCGCGCGTCCAGACCGACCACGCAAATCCCAACCCAGGAGTGCTTCCAATGACCAGTATCGCAATTCTCGGTGCCAATGGCCGGCTCGGCCGCGTGGTCGCCAAGGCCTTCATCGACGCGGGCTACGAGGTCCGCGCCGTCACCCGCAACGGCAAACTGCCAACTGAACTTGAAGGCGCTACGGCCGTTGCCGGTGACGCGCTCGACCGGGAAGCGCTGATCCGCGCCACGGAAGGTGTCGACATCATCTTCAACGGCCTCAACCCGATCTACACCGAATGGGTCAAGTGCCTGCCGATCGCCGAGAATGTCATGACCGCTTGCCATGCCAACAACGCACTGCATCTCTTTCCCGGGACCGTATACAATTACGGATCGCCGATGCCGGAGGTGATCACGGAAGACACGCCGTTCCGCCCGACGACCGACAAGGGGCGCATCCGCGTCGCCATGGAGGACCTGTTTCACCGCGAGGCCGAAGCACGCCGCGTCCGCACCATCATTTTGCGGGCCGGCGACTTCTTCGGCGGCACCGGCAGCGGCTCGTGGTTCGACTTGGTCGTCGCTGCCAAGATCAACAAGGGTATCTATACGGCGCCCGGCCCGGTCGACCTCGTACATGAATGGGCCTACCTACCGGATCTGGCCAGGGCTTTCGTCGGACTGGCGCAGAACCTGGACAAGCTCGGCGCTTATGAAGCCTTCAACTTCCCCGGCCATCCCGTCACCGACCTGGAGATCAAGGCAGCCGCAGAGAAGGCGCTTGGGCGTCCGCTCAAGATGACCTCGATGGCCTGGTGGGTGCTGCGCGCCGGTAGCCCGTTCGTGGCGATGTGGCGTGAGATCGTGTCGATGTCCTATCTGCGCTTCGAACCGCACCAACTGGCGTCGGCAAGGCTGGAAGGCATCATCGGCGCGATCCCGCACACGCCGCTGGATCAGGCCGTCACTGAAGCTCTCGGGGATATCGGCATTGCCACCGTGACCGGCGTTGCGAAAGCTGCCTGACGTCCGCGATGGCGGGCGATGCTCCTCCGCACATTGACAATCTCCGCGGACTGAGAGGGCGCCTCAGAGCCGTCCCATCAACAGCAGCACCATAAGCACCACCAGCACCACGCCGACAATACCCGAGGGCCCATAGCCCCAGGAGCGCGAATGTGGCCAGGCCGGCACCGCGCCGATGAGGATAAGGACCAGGACGATGATGACGATGGTGGTGATCGGCATGAGAACCCCGCAATTCGACGTTTCGCCCAAGAACAATGCAAAAGGCCGCCCGGTTGTTCCGGGCGGCCTTTTGCGGTCAAATCGGCATTGGTCTATTCGGCGGCTTTCGGAAAGGCGATATCCGGCTCGGCTCCGGTATCCTGCCCCTGCGCATCGGTCGAGGAAATCTCGCCCTTGCCACGCCGGAACAGCCGGCTGAACCAACCGCGCCGTGCGCCCGGCTTGACCTTGGCGCGGGTGAACACGATCAGCATCGACGGCGTCACCACCAGCGTCAGCACGGTGGCGAAGGACAGGCCGAAGACGATCGCCGAGGACAGCGAAATCCACCATTGCGTCGACGGCGCGTTGATCGTCGTCTCGTGATGGAAGATTTCCAACCCGAGGCCGAAGGCGATCGGCAGCACGCCGAGAATGGCCGAAACAGCCGTCAGCACCACCGGACGGGCGCGCTCGCGGCAAGTCTGCAGCACCGCCTCGACCTTGTCCCAGCCTTCTTCACGCAGCCGGTCATAGGTGTCGATCAGCACGATGTTGTTGTTCACCACCACGCCGGCCAGAGCGATGACGCCGATGCCCGACATGACGATGCCGAACGTCTCGCCTGTTATCAGCAGGCCGAGGAACACGCCGATCGTCGCCATGACCACGCAGGACAGCACCAGCCAGACGCTGGTGAACTTGTTGAACTGCGCCAAGAGCACCAGGAAGATCAGGAAGATCGCCGCCCCGAAGGCCTTGCTAAGAAAGGCGCTGGCTTCGGCGCTGTCCTCGTTCGAGCCGGCCAGCTTCCAGCGGATGCCGCTGCCGAGATCCATGTCGGAGACGGCTTTGGTGACCTGCTCCTGCACAGCCGCGACCTGAGCGCCGGCGGCGACGTTGGCCTGGACGACCACCGTACGCGCGCCGTCGATGCGGTTGAGGATGCCGACCGTCGGCTCGGGCTTGCGCACGACGAAGTTCGAGATCGGCACCGAGCCTTGTGAGGTCTGCACCCTGAGTTCGTCGAGCGTCGACAGCGTGCGCCGGTCTTCGGGCAGCCGCAGCCTTATGTCGACCGCGTCGTCGGCTCCGGCAGGCCGGTATTCCGAGAGCTTCAGCCCGTTGGTCACCAGTTGCACCACCGTCCCGACCGAGGTTGGGCTGATGCCGTACTGCGCCGCCTTGGCACGGTCGACCTCGAGCGCCCAGTCGACACCGGGCGGCGGCAGGCCGTCGGAAATATCAATGACGCCGGGCACCTTGCCGATGCGCGCCGCAACCTCACGGGCCTTGTCGTCGAGCCCCTTGGGGTCGACGGCCGAAAGCCTGATCTGGATCGGCTTGCCGGTCGGCGGACCGGCTTCCGGCACGCGCACCTCGACATCGACGCCGGGAATGCCGGCCATGACGCCGCGCAGATCGTCCAGGATGTGGTTCGCCGCCTTGCGCTCGCGCCAGTCGATGAATTCGTACTGGATGACGCCGACGACGTCTTCGGGGATATCCTGGCCGCCGCCTTGCGTCTTGCCGACGCGGGTGTAGACCGACTTCACGCCCGGCCAGCCGAGCAGCCTGTCTTCCGCGATCTTGGTCGCGGTATCCATTTCGGCCAGCGAAAGATTGCCGCGCGCATGCACGTAGAGCAGGCCGTAATCCGGTTCGACATTCGGGAAGAACTCGACGCCGGCGCCGTATTTCGAATAGGCAAAGCCGACGCCGAACAAGAGCGCGACGGTCAGCACCAGCACGGTGATGGGGAAGCGCACCGCCTGCTTGACGATCGCCATGTACCAGCCGTCGCGATTGTCATCCTCATGATGCGGCGGCGCCTTGGCGAAGATCGCACCCAGCGTCGGCGCGAAGACAAGCGCATAGAGCATCGAGGCCGACAGCGTGACGATCAGCGTGATCGGCATGTACTTCATGAAGTCGCCGATGATGCCCGGCCAGAACAGCAGCGGTGAGAAGGCGGCGATGCGCGTCATCGTCGCGGCGATGACCGGACCGGCCATGCGCTTGGCTGCGAGCGCGAAGGCTTCCTCCTTCGGCATGCCTTTGCTCATCCGCCGTTCGGCGAACTCGGTGACGATGATGGCGTCGTCGACCAGCATGCCGACGGCCAGGATCAGGCTGAACAGCACGATCATGTTGATCGTGTAGCCCATCATCGCCAGCAGCAGGATGCCGATCAGGAACGACGACGGAATCGCAAGCCCGATGAGCAGCGAGGCGCGGCCGGACAGCGCGTAGAGGATGACGATGAACACCAGGATGACGGCGATCATCACATGGTTCTGCAGGTCGCCGAGCAGCTGGTTGACGAAGACCGACTTGTCCTGCGTGTAGGTGACGTTCATGCCCTCGGGCATCGACTTGACGAACTCGTCGGACACCGTTCGCACCTTGGCGATGGTGTCGATCAGGTTGGAGCCGATGCGCTTCTTGACTTCGATGGCGATGGCCGGCTTGCCGTTGAGACGGGTCACCGTCTCGGCATCCTTGAAGGTCGAACGGATCGTCGCGATGTCCTTGGCCTGCACCACGGCATTGGGGCCGGCGACCACAGGCAGTGCGGCGACATCCTCCGGCGTTTCGATCAGCGACGGCACCTTGACGGCGTATTTGCCCTCCGAGCCTTCGATGTTGCCGGCGGCGACCAGGCTGTTGGAGTTGCCGACCGCACCGATCAACTGATCGAGCTGCAATCCATAGGAAGACAGCTTCATCGGATCGATGACGACCTCGACGAGATCATCGCGCGCACCCTGCAGCGAGCCCTCGAGAACACCGGGAACCTCCTCGATGCGGTCGCGCAGTTCACGCGCGGCGGCGGTCAGCACGCGTTCGGGCAGATTTCCCGAGAGCGTGACGACGAGCACGGGAAATTCGGAAATGTTGACTTCGGTGACGACGGGTTCTTCCGCCGCCTGCGGCAGGTCGGCCTTGGCGTCCTGCACTTTGCTGCGCGTGTCCTGCAGCGCGGTGGCCAGATTGGTCTGCGGCTGGAACTCGACCAGCACGTAGCCGCCGCCCTGGAAGGCGGCCGAACGCATCTCCTTGAGGCCCTTCAGGCTTTTCAGCTTGCTTTCCATCGGCCGCAGCAGAAGCCGCTCCGAATCCTCGGGCGAAATGCCCTGATAGATCAGGCTGACATACATCATCGGAATCGGAACGTCGGGCTCCGCTTCCTTTGGCGTCGCCTGATAGGCGACCCAGCCCGCCAGCAGAAGGAAGACGAGGACCGAAATGGTCAGGCGGGCATTGTTGATTGCGAGTCTGACGATATCCATGGCTAACGCCTGTTCTTGAATTTCCACGAGCTGCGTCGCAGCCGATTGTCCCCGCCCAGGGCTAGTCCGTCGCGACTTGTGCTACGCTACTGGGTGCCGGTCGTCGCCTCGCCGAGCAGCTTCTTGATGATCGCCTGGTCGGCCTCGACCGGATTGACCAGATCGCCTTCCTTCACCAGTTCCTGGCCGGCGACGATGATGCGGGCGTCGGCCGGTATGCCGCCGAGGACGAGGCCGGTCGGCGTGTCGTCAACGAGGTCGATCGGGAAGAACGCCACCTTGTTGTCCTTGCCGACGGCACGGATGCCGAGGTCGCCCTTGTCGCCGAGCGTCACAACCGAGCGCGGCAGCAGCACCGCGTCGGTCGGCTGTGCGTTGAGCGCGATTTCCGCCGTCATGCCGGCCGGCACGGAGCCGTCGGCATTGGGGACGGCAACCTCGACGCGGAAGGTGCGGGTCGCCGACGAGGCATCGCGGCTGATGTAGCGCACGGTGCCTTCGACCGTCTGGCCGCTGACCAGCCGTATGGTGGCCTTGTCGCCGAGCTTGAGATAGCCGAGATCGCGCTCGCTGACTTCGCCACGGGCAATCACCGGATCGAGCTTGAGGATGGTTGCCACCTCGCCGCCTTGCATGACGGAACTGCCAAGTTCCACCGGCACCCGGTCGATAACGCCGTCGAAAGGCGCCTTCACCTCGTTGCGGTCGAGTTCGGCCTGTGCCGTTTCCAGCAGCGACTGCGCCGAGGTCAGGTTCGAGCGCGCGGTGTCGAGCTGCAGCTTCGGCAGATTGCCGGTCTTCATCAGCCGCAAGGCTGCGTCCAGCTCGGCCTGGCGCTGCACCACCAACTGCTTGGCGTTGTCGACCATCGAGATCTTTTCTTCCGCCGCAAGCATCAGCACCAGATCCCCCGTCTTGACGTGATCGCCTTGCTTGACAGGTAGCTTGTCGATGACACCGGCGACGCGCGTCGCCAGCACCGCCCGCTTGTCGGCTTCGGTCAGCCCGGAAATGCGGATGGCGCGTGCATAGGTCTTGCGTGGCGGCGTCACCACCGCGACGGTGCGCAGCGGTGCCTTAGGCTCGGCTTCCGCCGTCTTCGGCTTGCTTGCGTCCGGCGCCTTGGCCTGTTCGGCTTCGGCTGCCTTGGCTTTGTTGGCGGCTACGCTGCCGACCGACGAAAACTCGCCTGTCGCCATCCACGCCGCGAAACCAATGAGCACAACAACGGCTGCAAGCTTGTGAAACCTGATTCTCATCGTCGTTTTTTCCACTGCGGGTTCGGCCAGCGTCCTCATAACGCGGGCGCGTCGCCGATATGGGTGCGCGCCGAGCCGTGTTCAATTTGCCGTGATCGGCGAAGCGCGCTTCTACATCAAAGTTGCACCGCAATATAGTCTGAAAGTTGCAAGATCATTGCGCCGGCGGACAAGATGCGCCGGCCGCTGCCCAGTTTTCGATCGCTTGATAGGTTGCTTCGGCGGAGCCCGGGGCTGGTTCACGACCCGATCCTGGCGCCCAGCCCCAGGCGACCAATCTGTCGTCGCGAACATGCAGCGCGATATCCTTCAAGCTACGGTTGCCGTTGCGCAGGGGATCCTTGATCTGGGCGCAGATTTCGGCCGAGGATTTGCCGAACCAGGCCATCTCGGCTGGCGCCAGATGCCAGTTCTCGGCCCCGGGCGGACCGTGCAATGCCTTGGAATTGCTGGCGAAATGGCAAGTCGTGCAGCGCAGGCCCGGATTGCCGAAGCCCGACCCGTCAGCACCCCGCTGGACATTGAAGGCGTGAACGCGCGTACCGCCGTAATGCGCACCCGACCAGCGCGGCCGCTCGTCCGCGACATGACAGTCGGCGCAGCGCGGATGCGAGAACACCGCATAGACCTTGTCCCATTCGGACAGGCCTTTCGCCGCGTCGATGGTCGCCGGCGCCGGCATCTGGCTCTCTTGCGCGATCGCAAACGGCGCTGCGAGCACGAGCATGGCAGCAGGCGTCAGCATGATGAGGAGCTTCTTCATGCGAAGGCCACCGTTTTCGACAGCGGCAGCGTGCGGACGCGCTTTCCGGTGAGCGCGAAGATGGCGTTGGCGAGCGCCGGAGCCGCCGGCGGTGTGCCGACCTCGCCGACGCCGCCCATCTTGTGGAAGTTTTCCAGGATGGCGACTTCGAAGACCGGGCACTGGAAGATCCGCATGGCGTCGAAATCGTGGAAGTTCGACTGTTCGACCACGCCGTCGGCGAAGGTGATTTCCTGACCCATAGCTGCGGAGAGTCCGTAGATGGCGGCCGAAATCAGCTGCGCCTCGATGATGCCGGGATCGAGCGCGGTGCCGACATCGGCGGCGATCCACACCTTCTCGATGCGGATGCCGGCCGGCGTGTCCGCCACCTGGACGATCTCGCCGACCCAACTGCCGAAGGACAGCGTGAAGGCGATACCCCTGGCCTTGCCGGCGGGCAGCGCCTCGCCCCATTTCGCCATCGCGGCGACTTTCTCCACCACCTTCACCGCCGAGGGATAAGCGGCCATCAGTCTCTTGCGCATCTCGACCGGATCGATTTTTCCGGCAATGGCGATCTCGTCCATGAAACCCTCATGGAAGAAGCCGTTGACCGAACTGCCGACCGAGCGCCAGGAGCCGACAGGGATGGAGACCGGCGCCGCGATACCGCTGACCCGGTAGTTCGGAATGGTGTAGGGCTGGTCATAGGCACCGTCGACGATGCTCTTGTCGGGACCGAGCGGCGATATCGAAGGAAACAGCCGGCGCAGCATGCCGGCAATCACCGATGGCGAGGCCATCCTCATGTCGACGGCGACCGGCATGCCATCGTCGCCGAGCCGCGCCTGGAACTTGCCGATAGCGGCCGGCCGGTAGGCGTCGTGGCGCATGTCTTCTTCACGCGTCCAGGTCACCTTGATCGGGCGCCCGCCCGTCTCCTTCGCCATCAGCGCGGCGCACAGCGCGTAGTCAACCTCGACGCGCCGGCCGAAACCGCCGCCCATGAAGGTGGTGTGCACAGTGATCTTGTCCTGCTCGATGCCGACCGCGTTGGCGCAAAGCTGCCGCACCAGGGTCGGCGCCTGGTTGCCGCACCAGATGTCGAGCGCGCCGTCCCTGAGCTGCGCCGTGGCGTTCATCGGCTCCATCGTCGCATGCGCCAGATAGGGCACCGCATAGTCGGCCTCGACGATCCTTTCACGCGGCGCGTCGGCAAAGGCGGTGTCGACGTCGCCATTGTCGCGCATCACCGACCCCTTGGTGCCGAGCGCCTGCTTCAGGACATCTGAAATAGCGGCGCTGCTGAGCGGGTATTCGGGATCGGACCACTGGGCATCGATCGCCTCGGCCGCCTTGAATGCCGCCCATGTGTTGTCGGCGATGATGCCGAAGCCATGGCCGTAATTCGTCTCCAGCGGCACGATCTTGATCACACCGGGCATTTTCTCGGCTTTCGAGAGGTCCGCCTTGATCGGCGCCGACCAGAAGCGCGGGCTCATCTTGACCGTGCCGTAGACCATGTCCGGCAGCCTGACATCGATGCCGAAGATCGGCGCCCCGGTCACCTTGGCCAGCATGTCGATGCGCTTTTGCGGCTTTCCCAGCAGTTTCCAGTCGGCCCGGTCCTTGAGCCTGACTTCGGCCGGCGGCGCCATCGCGGCGGCGGCCGCGGCGACCGCGCCATAGGTCAGCGACTTGCCGGACGCTTTGTGCAGGATCGAACCGTCGGCCGTTTCCAGATCGGCGGCGGCGACACCGAGTTTTTGCGCCGCAGCCGCGATCAGCATCTGCCGGGCGACTGCACCCGCTTGCCGCATCTTGTCAAAACCGTCGCGTGTCGAAGCCGAACCACCGGTGCCCTGCAGGGCAAGGAACTTGCCGACCACACCGAGACCCGAGCGCACCGCCTGCGCGGTCATGCTCTCGTCGAAGAAGGCGAACGGACCGCCCTCTTCGAGGATCGCGGCGTTGTAATAGGCATGGGAGGCGGGGCCGTGCTCGACCTTGACCCGGTCGAGGCTCACATTGAGTTCTTCGGCGACCATGACGGCGAGCGTCGTCGAAATGCCTTGCCCCATCTCGGCCCGCGGCGCGACGATGGTGATGGTGTTGTCGGCGCCGATCTTCACATAGGGGTTGAAGGTCGCCTCGCCCTTGCCGAGCTCGGCCTCGAGCGGGTTCGGAAAAGGCTTGCGATAATAGTAGTAGCCGACGGCAACGCCGCCCGCGACGGCGGCAGCGCCGATCAGAAACGTGCGGCGGGCGATCTTTCCGACACTGGCCATGGTCAGAGCCCCGCCGTCTTGAGCGCCGCGGCCTTCTTGATGGCCGAGCGGATTTTGGGATAGGTGCCGCAGCGGCAGAGATTGCCGCCCATGGCGTTGTCGATATCGGCGTCGCTTGGGTTGGCGACTTCGTCGAGCAGCGCCACCGCGCTCATGATCTGGCCGGGCTGGCAGTAGCCGCATTGCGCGACCTGTTCCTCCAGCCATACCTGCTGCACCGCATGCAGTCTGCCTGCTGTGCCGATGCCTTCAATGGTCGTGACAGCGCCACTGACCTGCCCAACCGGGAGTGAGCAGGAACGCACCGGCTGACCGTCCACATGCACCGTGCAGGCGCCGCAGGCGGCGATACCGCAGCCGAATTTCGGCCCGGTCTTGCCAATGAGATCGCGCAGCGCCCACAGCAGCGGCATGTCAGGATCGGCATCGATATCGAAAGACTGACCGTCGACGGTAAGGCGCATGGGGATACCCTTTGTTGTCCACTGCCAAGGGCGAAGCGTCCTCTCGACCGTTTCGCCCAATACAGATTGACAAATTTCGTCATTTTGTCAAATAGGATTTTGCAGGATAGAATTGCTCCATGAACCAGATCGAAGACATCGCCGCCACAGATCCCAAACGCGTCCGTATCCTGGATGGCGCGATGAAGGTGTTTTTGGCCTATGGCTTCACCCGCACCACCATGGACGACATCGCCCGCGCCGCAGACATGTCGCGCCCGGCGCTCTATCTCTTGTTCAAGAACAAGACCGACATTTTCCGCGCCATCGCCATGATGATCCTGTCGCGCTCGGTCGAGGCGGCAAAGATTGCCCTATCCGGCGATGGCCCTTTCACCGAGCGCATGATGCGGGCCATCGATGAGGCATTCATCTCGATGATGGGCGCGGTCGTTGCCTCGCCGCACGGCGCCGAATTGCTGGATATGAAATCGAGCCTTGGCGATCTGGTAGGCTGCTGGCGCGGCGGGCTTGGCCAACACATCGGCGCCGCGATCCAGGGGGAGGCAGCCAGGAACGGCGTCGACCTGGCGGCCAGGGGCCTGTCGGCGCAACTGCTCACCGACATGCTGCTCGACGGGCTGGAAGGCATGAAGGCGCGGATCAGAGATCCGGAGGGACAGCGGCAGGCGGCCGCTGCCCTGATCAGGGTGATCGACCTCGCCTTGAAAGCTCGATGAAACCAGCTGTATCGGGTTTCAGTTCAGGCCCGACGGCGAACCACCTCCGGATTTTTGCGCACAGCGAGGAATTCCTTGACCCGCCGGCCGGGTGCCGGACCGCGCACCGGCTTGAAGCCGTCATCGAGTTCGCCGGAGAGATCGAGCGTCGGTCGCTTGCCGACGGCGTCGTAATTCTCTTCCAGCCAGTCGCTGGCGGCTGTGCGGCCGAGGTCTCTGAGATACGTCAGGAACGCCCATTCGGCATTGACCTTTGATGACGCCGACAGGTCCTTGAACGCCTCGTCGGCATCGATGCGGTGCATGCGGATGTCGCGATATTCGCCATGCGGCAGACGGCCGGCGGCGATCAGTTCCTTGACGAAGGCGATCGAGCGGAATTCTCGCAGCAGCCCGGCGTTGAAGGTGATCTCGTCGATGCGGTTCTGGATCTCGTTCGCGCTCCTTGGCGTTCCCTCCCGCACCACCGGATTGATCTGCACCAGGAGCACATCCTCGGTCGCCGCGGTCTTGAAGAACGGATAGAGCGCCGGGTTGCCGCCATAGCCGCCGTCCCAGTAGGGCACGCCCTTGATCTCGACGGCGCGGAACAATTGCGGCAGACAGGCCGAAGCCATCACCACGTCGAGGTCGATCTCGCCGTCGGAAAAAACGCGCAACTGTCCGGTCTCGACATTGGTCGCCGAGATGAACAGTTCCATCGACTTGCAGGCGCGGACATTGTCGAAATCGATCTCCTGCTCCACCACGTCGCGCAGCGGGTTAAGGCCGAGCGGATTGGCGACGTAGGGCGAGAACACCCGCGACATGGTGTCGAAGAAGACATAGCCAGGCGTATTCTCGATCGACCAGTTGCCCCAGGCGACATCCCACGGCATGCGCTGCACTGGGCTGAACCGGCCCTTGGCCGCCACCGCGCGCCAGAAATCCTCAAGTTTTTGCCGCGCTCCCTCGACACCGCCGCGCACATATCCGTCGGCCAGCGCCACCGCGTTCATGGCGCCGGCGCTGGTGCCGGACACTGCTGATATCTCCAGCCGTCCGTCCTCCAGCAGGCGGTCGAGCACACCCCAGGAAAAGGCCCCGTGCGAGCCGCCGCCCTGAAGCGCGATGTTGATCGTCTTCTTCGTCTCCTCCGCCTTGCCGTTTTTGGTCATGGCGTCGTCCTTGGTGCGTTTTGGGTAGATGAGAAGATTTCGCGCCTCACGCGGCGGTCCAGCCGCCATCTACCGAGAGATGCGTGCCGTTGATCTGCGCTGCCGCGTCCGAGCACAGGAACACCGCCGCTGCCGCGATCTGCTCTACCGTGACGAATTCCTTGGTCGGCTGCTTGTCCAGCATGACCTCACGGATGACGGTCTCGCGGTCCATCTGATGGGCTTTCATCTGATCGGGGATCTGCGCCTCGACCAGCGGCGTCAGCACATAGCCCGGGCAGATGGCATTGCAGGTGATTTTTTCGCGCGCCAGTTCGAGCGCGACGGTCTTCGTCAATCCCATGATGCCGTGCTTGGCCGAGACATAGGCCGACTTGAACGGCGACGCGACCAGGCCGTGTGCCGAGGCGATGTTGACGATCCGCCCGCCGCCGGCATTTTTCATCAGCGGAATGGCGGCTGCAATGGTGTGGAATGCCGACGACAGGTTGATGGCGATGATGGCGTCCCATTTCTCGATCGGGAACTCTTCCACCGGCGCGACATGCTGGATGCCGGCATTGTTGACCAGGATATCGACCGAACCGAATGTTTCGGCCGCCTTGGCGACAAGCGCCCGGCATTCCGCCGGTTTCGACATATCGGCCTTGATGTAGGCGGTCTTCACTCCATACTGTTTGGCAATCGCGTCGGCCATGGCGTGGTCGGCGGTCGTGTCGGAGAAAGAGTTGACTACGACGTTGCGGCCTTCGGCCGCCAGCGCCTGGGCGATGGCCAGGCCAATGCCCGATGTGGAGCCGGTGATGACTGCGGTTTTTCTGGCGGCCAAGGGCGGAATCCTCTGGTTACGGCAAGAATGCATCTATGTTGCAGTGCAGCATATATGCTCAATACGACGCAATAACAGCGGCCAGATTTGTGGGCGAGATGAAATTTTCGTCATAAGCGGCCACACGGCCGCTCACCAGGAGGATATCGTTTGGATCGCCGGTCGCTCGCCAGGCGCCGATAAGCCTCAGGCAGCCAGCTCCGGCACAGGCCCGACATAGCGCGACTGCGGGCGGATCAGCCGCCCGATCGTCTGCTGCTCGCGCGCATGCGCGATCCAGCCGGCGACGCGCCCGGTGGCAAAGACATTGCTGAAAGCTTGTGGCGGAAAGCCCGCCGCCTCCAGCAGCAGCGCGGTGTAGAACTCGACATTGGTCTGCAGCGAGCGCGACGGCTTGGCGATCCGCAGCACGTCGAGCGCTACCTGTTCCACTGTCTCCGCGAATGCCAGCCGGCGGCCGGTTTCGCCCTCGCCGCCGAGTTGCCGCACGACGGACTTCAGCACATCGGCGCGCGGATCGCGCACGCGGTAGATGCGGTGGCCGAAGCCCATGATGCGCCTGCCGTGCGCGATCTCGTCGCGAAGCCAGCCGGCGGCATCGCCATGCGCCTGGATCGCATCCAGCATCTCGATCACCGGACCGGGCGCCCCGCCATGCAGCGGCCCCTTGAGTGCGCCGAGCCCGGCCAGCACGGAGGATGTCAGGCCGGCCTGCGTCGAGGCCACCACGCGCGTCGCAAAGGTCGATGCGTTGAGGCCGTGGTCGCAGACGGTCACCAGATAGGTGTCGAGCGCCTTCGCCAGCGCCGGCGAGGCGACGCTGCCGTTCAGCATCCTCAACATGTCGGCGGCATGATCGGCCCGGCTGTCCGGCGCGATCGGCTCCTCGCCGCGCTGCAGGCGCAGCAGGGCCGGCGTCAGCACGGCGGGCGCTGCGATGAGCAGCAAGGCGTTCGTCGATGTGTCGCCGTCCGGCAGCAGCGCCATGCCGGCGCGCATGGCGCTGTAGACATCGAGCGACGCCAGCCGGGGCAACGAGGGTAAAAGCCGTTCGAACACCTCAGCACGTGCCTGGCCCAGCTCACCCGTCAGCTTCGCGTCGGCGGGAAGGTCGTCGAAGAAGCCGTCGAGCAGCAGGCGCATCACCTGAGCATAGTCCCAGCGGCCGGCCAGCGCGGGCAGCGAATGACCTCGGATCGTCAGCCGGCCGCCAAGACCATCCACATCGGAAAGCACGGTTTCCGCCGCCACCACGTCATCGAGCCCATTCGCCATAGCCTGTCTCCTTGAAGCATTTCCAGATCGGAGATAGAGATGGGCAACGTTTCCATCAATCTTGATCAATAGAATCAATATTGGGGTTCGATATGTCGGAGTGGTTGTCCAGAGAAGAAGCGCTGGAGAGGCTCAAGGTGCGGGCGCAGACGCTGTACGCCTATGTCAGCCGTGGGCGCATCGGCATGCGGCCCGACCGCGCCGATCCGCGCCGCAGCCAGTATCGTGCCGACGATATAGAAGCGCTGGCAACGCGGAGGGCGCGCGGACGGAGCCCATCAGCCATCGCTGAAAGCGCCATTGCCTGGGGCGAGCCCTCGATCGCAACGGCGATCTCGACCGTCTCGCACGGTCGGCTCATCTATCGCGGGCAGGACGCCGCGGTGCTCTCCGGGCACGCCACACTGGAAGAAGCCGCCGCCGTTCTCTGGGCTCTGCCGGAACCGGTGGCTTTCGAAGCACCATTGCCGGACGCACCCCATCAAGCTGGCCGGGCTGCGGCCTTTGCGCGACTTGCCGTGCTTGCCGGCCAGGGGCGCCCATCGCTTGGGCGCAGCGCCGCCTCGCTGCATGCCGACGCCGCGCACGCGGTCGGCGTGCTGGCCGCCGCGCTGGGCGCACCGGCGGGGCCGGATCCGGTCCATCAGCGGCTTGCGCAGGACTGGTCGGTGGATGCCGGCGGCGCAGATGCGATCCGCCGCGCGCTTGTCCTGCTTGCCGATCATGAGCTGAATGCATCGACCTTCGCCGCGCGCGTCGCAGCCTCCACCGGCGCGCCGCTGGCCGCTTGCCTGCTGGCGGGGCTCGCGACGCTGTCAGGCCCTCGCCATGGCGGCGCCGGCGAGGCGGTGATGCAACTGGCCGAGGATGCTGCGCGGCATGGCGCCGATGCGGCGATTCGGCGCTGGCTCAGCCATGACCGGCCGCTGCCGGGGTTCGGTCATCAGCTCTATCCCGACGGCGACCCCCGAGGGGCAGCGCTTCTGTCGGTGATCGAGGTTGACGGCACACTATCGTCGCTGCGCGACGCTGCCTTTGCGGCGACCGGCGCGCTTCCCAACATCGACTTTGGGCTGGCCGCGCTGACGCGCAGTCTTGGCTTGCCGCGCGATACGCCGTTCCGCCTGTTTGCGCTCGCACGCAGCGTCGGCTGGGCAGCGCACACGGTCGAACAGATAACAGGCGGAGGCCTTATCCGGCCGCGCGGCCGCTACGAGGGAATACTGCCGTAAGATCGCGAGAGCGCCAGGCGCTCACGACATCGTGTCGAGTTTGCGCTGCATGGCCGCGATCTGGTCCTTCAGCTCCTGAAGGTCGTCGGGCTTGTCAGCCGTTTCCTTCCTGGCCGGCTCGGGCGTTGGCGCAGCCGCCGGCGTAGAGCCAGCGGGCGGGAACGGCGTGAACAGCCGCATCGCATTCTGGAACATTTCCATGTTGCGGCGTGTCTGTTCCTCCAGCGCCTTGATCGGCGTAGTGATCTTCATCATGTCGAGCGGCGACTTGCCGATCGCCCCCTTCATCTGCTCGCGAAAGCGCTCCTGCTCCTTGGAAAAGGCGAGCATCGACTGTTCGAGGAAGCTCGGCACGATCATCTGCATCTGGTCGCCGTAATAAGCGATGAGCTGGCGCAGGAACGGGATCGGCAGCATGTTTTGCCCGTCCTTGTTCTCCAGTTCGAAGATGATCTGGGTCAGCACCGGATGCGTGATGTCGTCGCCGGTCTTGGCGTCCTGGACGGTGAACTCCTCGCCCTTCTTGACCATCTCGGCGAGGTCCTCGAGCGTCACATAGGTGCTGGTGCCGGTGTTGTAGAGGCGGCGATTGGCGTATTTCTTGATGATGATCGGATCGTCTTTAGCGGCCATCTACATCCTCCCGGGGACACCGGCGCGCCTCTGAGCAAGCCGCCGATAACGATTGTGCCTTTTTTTTGAGGATATGCGCAAAAGCTTCACAATTCCAAGCAGTTTGTGCAGTGCGGGATCACTAAATGCTGCATAGCAGGCAAAATATGCTGCGCAGCAATGGACGAATGGCCGCCATGGCAAGGCACGACCTGCTTGCGGCGCATGGGCGCCCTGCCTATTTCCGGTTTGACTTGGGGTTGGGAAAGGGCAAGAAAAGTCCCTAACGACAGAACGACACCCTTGAAGTCTGGAGAAGAAAATGTCCGCTTCCATCGTCATTGCCAGCGCGGCGCGCACGCCGGTCGGCTCCTTCAACGGCGCCTTTGCCGCCACCCCGGCGCATGAGCTCGGTGCCGTTGTCATCAGGGAATTGCTGTCACGTGCCGGTGTCGAACCAGGCGAGGTCGACGAGGTCATCCTCGGCCAGGTGCTGACCGCCGCGCAAGGCCAGAACCCGGCCCGCCAGGCATCGATCAATGCTGGCTTGCCCAAGGAAACCACAGCCTGGGGCCTCAATCAGGTTTGCGGCTCGGGCCTGCGTGCCATTGCGCTCGGCATGCAGCAGATCGCCACCGGCGATGCCAAGGTCATCGTCGCCGGCGGCCAGGAATCGATGTCGCTTTCGACCCATGCCCAGCACCTGCGCGCCGGCGTCAAAATGGGCGACTTCAAGTTGATCGACACCATGATCAAGGACGGGCTGTGGGATGCCTTCAACGGTTATCACATGGGCAACACCGCCGAAAACGTGGCACGTCAGTTCCAGATCACCCGCGAAGACCAGGATCAGTTTGCGCTGGCTTCGCAGAACAAGGCCGAGGCCGCGCAAAAGGCCGGCAAGTTCAAGGACGAGATCGTCGCCGTCACACTCAAGGGCAAGAAGGGCGACACCATTGTCGACCAGGACGAATACATCCGCCATGGCGCCACGCTCGACGCCATGACCAAGCTGAAGCCGGCCTTTGACAAGGACGGCACGGTGACCGCCGCCAACGCCTCCGGCATCAATGACGGCGCCGCCGGCGCGCTGCTGATGAGCGAGGCGGAAGCGGTGAGGCGCGGCATCACCCCGCTGGCACGCATCGTGTCCTGGGCAACCGCCGGCGTCGATCCGCAGATCATGGGCACCGGCCCGATTCCAGCATCGCGCAAGGCCTTGGAAAAGGCCGGCTGGTCGGTCGGCGATCTCGACCTGGTCGAGGCCAACGAGGCCTTTGCCGCGCAGGCCTGCGCCGTCAATAAGGACATGGGCTGGGACCCCTCGATCGTCAACGTCAATGGCGGCGCCATCGCCATCGGCCACCCGATCGGTGCTTCCGGCGCCCGTGTCTTCAACACGCTGGTCTTCGAGATGCGCCGGCGCGGCGCCAAGAAGGGTCTCGCTACCCTGTGCATCGGCGGCGGCATGGGCGTCGCCATGTGCATCGAAGCACTCTGAAGAACTCGCTAACGGGCGGCGCGAGCCGCCCGTTCTGTATTCAGTGCCTGCCAAGCCCGACAACAGGGCGGTATCAAAAAAAGGGGAAATGCATGACCAAGGTAGCAATCGTCACAGGCGGATCGCGCGGCATCGGCGCGGCGATCTCTATCGCATTGAAGACCGTCGGCTATTCGGTTGCCGCGAACTACGCCGGCAATGACGCCGCAGCGGCGAAATTCAAGGCCGAGACCGGCATTCCGGTCTACAAATGGTCGGTCGCCGACTATGATTCCTGCGCCGCCGGCATCAAGCAGGTCGAGGCCGATCTCGGCCCGGTCTCGGTGCTGGTCAACAATGCCGGCATCACCCGCGACGCCATGTTCCACAAGATCACGCGCGAGCAGTGGAAAGAGGTCATCGACACCAACCTGTCCGGCGTCTTCAACATGACGCATCCGCTGTGGAGCGGCATGCGCGACCGGAAGTTCGGCCGCGTCATCACCATCTCGTCGATCAACGGCCAGAAAGGCCAGGCCGGCCAGGTCAACTATTCCGCCGCGAAGGCTGGCGACATCGGTTTCAGCAAAGCCCTCGCTCAAGAGGGAGCTCGCGCGGGCATCACCGTCAACGTCATCTGCCCTGGCTACATCGCCACCGAGATGGTGAAGGCGATCGACGAGAGGGTGCTCAACGACCGCATCATCCCGCAAATCCCCGTCGGCCGCCTCGGCGAACCGGAAGAGATCGCGCGCTGCGTCGTCTTCCTCGCATCCGAAGATGCCGGCTTCATCACCGGCTCGACCATCACGGCCAACGGTGGCCAATACTTCGCCTGATGACGTGGCGATGTAGGAGATCGACGGGCCGGCACACCGGCCCGTTTCCGGCACGGTCCCTTTGACGTGCTCGCGACCGTAGCTGACCCAATTCGGCACGCGAAGGTTAACAGCCGGCAGCCGCCCTGTGCAAAAGCTCCCTGGCAACCTGTGGATTCTCGGTGGATAAACTGTTCACAACACAAGATATTGGGCTGAACAAATCGGGAAAATTACGCCATCGCCGATTCGTCGCCGATTCGTTCCGGCTATGAGCTGAACGTTAACGACGACAGCCGGAATCGCCTGCCCAACTGCTTAACGCAGGTTAAGAAAGATCAACAATTTCATAATGTTGATCGAGGCGCGCCAAGCCACCGTGATTGGTTCCAGGCAAAGGTTAACGGCAACGCCCTCTTAGCATGAAACGGGCCAGTTCAGCGATTCAGCATGTGGTGCGACTCGCGGTCGCGAAATCCACATGTAGCCGTGAACAAAAGCTGAATCTGCAGGAGTCACTGATTCGTCGCCGATTCGTTCCAGACTCGTTCTATCCGTTAATCCGCAGCCGGTTGAAAGCTTGACAAAACCACCTTCTGGCCGCCGGCGGAACATTCCGCTTTCGCTTCGCGCCCGAAATCCCTATGTGTCGCCTGTCATACGCGCCATTTGAGGCACGCTCCCGACAACCAGAGGCCAAGAAGCCTTATTTCCAGGTCCCAGAAGCCTTATTCTAGGTTGATGAACATCCAGCCCAAACACACCGAGCCGCTGATCCTGTCGGGCCGCGACGTGACCGCCGTGCTCGGGCCGACCAACACCGGCAAGACCCATCTCGCAATCGAGCGCATGGTGGCGCATGAGAGTGGTATCATCGGCCTGCCGCTCAGGCTGCTGGCGCGCGAGGTCTACGCCCGTGTCTGCGAAAAGGTCGGCGCCCACAAAGTGGCGCTGATCACCGGCGAGGAAAAGATCCAGCCGCCGGGCGCCAGATATTCGGTCTGCACTGTCGAGGCCATGCCGCGCGAGACCGACGCCGCCTTCGTCGCCATCGACGAAGTGCAGCTCGCCGGCGACCTCGAGCGTGGCCACATCTTCACCGACCGCATCCTGCATCTGCGCGGCCGCCAGGAAACGCTGCTGCTCGGTGCAGCCACCATGCATGGCATTCTGCAGCGCCTGCTGAGGGGTGTCTCGGTGGTGACGCGGCCGAGGCTGTCGCATCTTGCCTATGCCGGCTCCAAGAAGCTGACCCGCCTGCCGCGGCGCACGGCGATCGTCGCCTTCTCGGCCGACGAGGTCTACGCCATCGCCGAGCTGATCCGCCGCCAGCAGGGCGGTGCCGCCGTTGTGCTCGGCGCGCTCTCGCCGCGCACCCGCAACGCCCAGGTGGCGCTGTTCCAGTCCGGCGATGTCGATTATCTCATCGCCACCGATGCCATCGGCATGGGTCTCAACCTCGATCTCGACCACGTCGCCTTCGCCCAGAACCGCAAGTTCGACGGCTTCCAGTATCGCAACCTGACCGCGGCCGAGCTCGGCCAGATCGCCGGCCGCGCCGGCCGGCATCTGCGTGACGGTACGTTCGGTGTCACCGGCCAGGTCGACCCGCTGGACGAAGAGCTGATCAAGAAGATCGAAGGCCACGATTTCGATCCGGTGAAGGTGCTGCAGTGGCGCACCGCGCATTTCGACTTTGCCAGCCTCGACGCGCTGAAGCGCTCGATCGAGACCAACGCCCCCGTCGAGGGACTGACGCGGGCATTGCCTGCCGTCGATGCACAGGCGCTCGAGCATCTATCGCGCGACGAGGACATTCGCGCACTCACCACCAATGCCAAGCGCGTGGCGCTGCTGTGGGAAGCCTGCGCGCTGCCCGACTACCGCAGGATCGCGCCGGCGCAGCATGCCGACCTCATCGCTTCCATTTACACGGACCTCGCACGCTACGGCCATGTCGACGAGAATTACATGGCCGAGCAGGTGCGCCGCGCCGATACCACCGAGGGCGATATCGACACGCTGTCGCATCGCATTGCCCAGATCCGCACCTGGACATTCGTGTCGAACCGGCCCGGCTGGCTGGCCGATCAGGCACACTGGCAGGAAAAGACGCGCGAAATCGAAGACAGATTGTCGGATGCGCTGCATGAGCGGTTGACGAAACGCTTCGTAGACCGCAGGACTTCCGTCCTCATGCGGCGCCTTAGAGAAAATACCATGCCCGAAGCCGAAATTAGTCCTACCGGAACCGTCCTTGTCGAAGGCCACCATGTCGGCGAGTTGCAAGGGTTCCGCTTCACCGCCGACCAGACCGCCGGCGGCGAAGACGCCAAGGCGGTGCGCACCGCCGCCCAGAAGGCGCTGGCCGCCGAGTTCGAAGCGCGCGCCGAACGCTTCGGCGCCTCGGCCAATGGCGACATCGCGCTTGGCTCGGATGGTACGCTGCGCTGGATCGGCGCGCCGATCGGCACGCTGGTATCAGGCGAAGACGCGCTGAAGCCGCGCCTGGTGCTGCTGGCCGACGAACAGCTGACCGGCCCGGCGCGCGACAAGGTCGCCGCGCGTGCAGAGCGATTCGTCAATTTCCAGATCGAGTCGCTGCTGAAGCCGCTGGTCGACCTCAGGAACGCCGACCAGATTTCTGGCATCGGCCGCGGCATCGCCTTCCAGCTGGTCGAGAATTTCGGCCTCATCAACCGCCGCGACATCGCCGAGGAGATGAAGTCGCTCGACCAGGAAGGCCGCGCCGCCCTTCGCCGGCTTGGCGTGCGCTTCGGCGCCTACCATGTCTTCGTGCCGGCGCTGATCAAGCCGGCGCCTGCCGGGCTGGTGACATTGCTGTGGGCGCTGAAGAACGACGGCAAGGACAAGCCGGGCTTTGGCGACGTGGTCCATGCGCTCGCCTCGGGTCGCACCTCGGTGGTGATCGACCCTGCTTTCGACAAGACGTTCTACAAGCTTGCCGGCTACCGCAATCTCGGCCGTCGCGCCGTGCGCATCGACATACTGGAACGGCTGGCGGATCTGATCCGTCCGGCGACCAACTGGAAGCCCGGCCTCGGTCAGCGCCCGGACGGCGCCTATGACGGCCAGTCCTTCATGGTGACGCCGCCGATGATGTCGATCCTCGGCGCCACCGCCGACGACATGGAAGAAATCCTCAAGGGTCTCGGCTATCGTGCCGAGCCGAAGCCGGCCGTCGAGGTCAAGGCGCGGCTCGAAGCACAGGACAATGCCGCGCGCGAAGCGGCGGTGGCGAAGCTTGCGACGGAAGAGGCTGCACGAGCCGAGCAGGCCAAAGCGGCCGAAGCCGCGGCAACGGATGCCGCAGCAGAGGCAGCAATCGAAGGGTCGGAGCCGGCATCGGACGCAGTGGCCGTTTCGGAAACGGCGGCCGAAATTCCCGCCGAAATCACCCCCGACGCCGCGGCTGAACCTGCTGCGCCTGCCGTGGAAGAACAGGCGGACGCTCCTGTCGAAACCGTGCAAGACGAAGCGCCTGTAGCCGAGGCTGCGCCCGACGTCGCCGAACCGGCGCCGGTTGAACCGCAGGCAGAGACTGAGACTGCCGAGATCGAAGTTGCAGCGGCAGAAGAAGCCGCAACGGCCGAGCTGGTGTCAAATGCCGCGCCCGCAACGGACGCCGCGCCGGACGAACCTGCAGCGGTGATTGAAGCTGCCGCCGGCGAACCCGCTCCAGAAGCCGAAGCGCCAAAACCCATCCTGTTGTGGCGTCAGGGCCGCTTCGAACAGCGCCCGCGCAACCGCGACGACAGCCGCAGGAACAATCGCCCACGCAACGGACAAGCGCGCGGCCGAAGCGATGCACCCGTGGATACCGCCGGCGCACCGGCCGTAGCTGCACCCGGAGAACGGCCTGCCCATGAAGGCCGGCGCGATGGAGCCGGCAAGCCGCGCTTCGACCGCTCGAAATTCAAACCCAAGCCGCAGGCCGAAGGCGAACAGCGGCGTGACGGCAGGCCGCAAGGCGAGCGTCCCGACCGCCGTGAGGGCCGTCCCGACTGGAAGGGTGGCAGGCCGGATGCCAAAGGTGGTCCGCAAGGCGGCAAGCCGGCCTTCCAGCCCAAGCCGCGCGAGGAGCGCCCGGTGCGCTTCGACCCGGATTCGCCCTTCGCCAAGCTCGCCGCATTGCGCGACCAGTTGAAGAAGTAGAACCCGGCTCGCTTCGATGGTTGCCGAAGGCCGCCAGCGCATCGACAAATGGCTGTTCTTCTCACGCGCCGTGAAATCGCGCTCGCTGGCGGCAAAACTGGTCGTCGCCGGCCGCGTTCGCATCAATCGCGACAAAGCAGCGCAGGCCTCCGATCAGGTCAAGCCAGGCGACGTCCTGACCATCACGCTCGAGCGCCGCATCTTCATCTGGAAGGTGCTCGGCGCCGGTACGCGGCGCGGCCCGGCCGAGGAGGCCCGTACGCTCTACGAGGATATGTCGCCACCGCCCGCACCGAAGGGCGAAGCCCCTCCCGATGCAATTCCGGGGCTGCGCGAGGCCGGCAGCGGCCGCCCGACCAAGAAGGAACGTCGCCAGACCGACCGATTGCTCGGCGAAGACTGATGCCTGGCGTCCAAAAACACGCAGCGGTTTTGGGACAACGGCACGCCTGAGACGAGAACTGAGCCCGGCAAACAGACGCTCTGCGGGACATGACTGACTTCCGCCGGGCCTGCAGTCTGGAATTCCATTCCGGAAACACCGGCACCGTCCGCAATGGCTACCCTTGCAAGCGGTCGACAAAGGCGTTACCTGACGGAAAAAGCCCAACAAAATGGGACGTCCCGGAGCCGACCGATGACCTATGTCGTGACCGACAATTGCATCAAATGCAAATACATGGACTGCATCGAAGTCTGTCCGGTCGACTGTTTCTACGAAGGCGAGAACATGCTCGTCATCCATCCCGACGAGTGCATCGACTGCGGCGTTTGCGAGCCGGAATGCCCGGCCGACGCGATCAAGCCTGACACCGAACCCGGCCTCGACAAATGGCTGCAGGTCAACACCGAATACGCCGACAAATGGCCCAACATCACCGCCAAGAAGGAACCGCCGGCCGACGCCAAATCCTTCGACGGCGAGGCCGGCAAGTTCGAGAAATACTTCTCGGCAGAGCCCGGCGAAGGCGATTGACAACACGGCCGCAAAGGCCGGTATTACGCTGGGTAAGAGGCACGTCGCATTAACCGGCTTGACAGGCGGCGCTGGCCTGTGGCCTTCGCTTGTGCAGCAAAACCTTGATTCTTACGACTTTTTGTGTTACATCAGCGAAACATGCCGGTGACACAACGTCGATTTATGGCGCAGACGCCCCAAATCACTGAAAGGTGAAAATCCCATTCGGACCAGAGCGATCTGGGCCAGGCGGTCGCAATGTCGCGTTTGCCGGTCCGGCTTTTCCGATGGGTTCATCTGTTGTGCGGCTAACGATCGGCTTCCCCGATCGCGCGAGTTCGGACCGGCAGGACGCCGGTGCCACAACAAGGAGTTCAGGGCGTAATGGCAACGATCACCCCGCAGAAGAAGTCCACCGCTGCGCGTCACGGTTTCAAGACCGGCGAATACATCGTCTACCCGGCGCACGGCGTCGGCCAGATCGTCTCGATCGACGAGCAGGAAGTTGCTGGACACAAGCTGGAACTGTTCGTCATCGACTTCTCGAAGGACAAGATGCGCCTGAAGGTTCCGGTTGCCAAGGCGACCTCCATCGGCATGCGCAAGCTGTCGGAAGAGGATTATGTCGAGCGCGCGCTGAAGGTCGTGCAGGGCCGCGCCCGCGTCAAGCGCACCATGTGGTCGCGCCGCGCCCAGGAATATGATGCGAAGATCAATTCGGGCGACCTGATCTCGATCTCGGAAGTCGTGCGCGACCTCTACCGCGCCGACAACCAGCCGGAGCAGTCCTATTCCGAGCGCCAGCTCTATGAGGCGGCGCTCGACCGCATGGCCCGCGAGATCGCGGCCGTCAATCGCATGTCGGAAACCGAAGCCGTGCGCTTGATCGAGGTCAACCTCAACAAGGGCCCTAAGCGTGGCGCCAAGGCCGACAATGAAGAGGCCGAGCAGGAAGAAGCTGCCTGATCCTTCTCGCCTTTGATTCGAGAGATCCTGCCTGAAACGATTGGAGGCTCCGGTTTGACCGGGGCCTCTTTTGCTTTCGGGCGGCGGCTTCGATGTTGATGATGTACTGCGCACCAGCGTGCTGCATCGCGGCTTGCTGGCGCGCTCCGGGCCGTCCAGCGCGCGTTTTCGGTTAACGTTTGTCCCCACTTGTCGCCTTGCCAGCAAAGCAGACCGCAGCAATGGTTTCGCGCAATTCCTCGTCGGCGATCGGCTTGTGCAGGATGCGGCTGCCGCTGGCGCTGATCTCCTTGAGGCGCGAAGGCGAGGTATCGCCGGTGATGATGATGGTCGGGACAACGCGGCCGATATGGGCGTGAAGCGCACGGATCGCGTCGGTGCCGGTGGTGTCATTCTCGAGACGGTAGTCTGCGATGATCAGGTCGACCGGCGCATCGCCGGCAGCCAGCGCCGCCGCATGGGCCTTCCGCGCCTCTCCGGCGGAGCGGCCGGGATAGACACGATGTCCCTCCAGGCCGAGCAAGCGCACCATGGCATCGAGAACATCGCCCTCGTCCTCGACCACGATGATGCCCGCGGTACTGCTGGCCGGCGATGTCGTGTCGACCGCTAAGCGAGCTTGCACCGCGCCGGCCTTCGCGACGGTGATGGAAAACAGGGAACCGCGTCCGGATGTCGAAGCCAATTTCAGGGGGTGCCGCAACAGTTCGGCGGTGCGGCGAACGATGGCGAGCCCGAGTCCCAGGCCTTGCGTGCGGTCCCGCGCCGGGTTCTGCAACTGCACGAACTCCTCGAAGACCATCCCCTGCTGATCGGCGGGGATGCCGGGGCCGATTGTCCAGGACCTGTATCTCCACACATGCGCCGCGCCGGCGACAGCCCAGCAGGACACCACCTTGCTTGGTGTAGCGAAAGGCATTCGACACCAGGTTGTTGAGAATGCGCTTCAGCATCATCGGGTCGCTGTCGACGTAGAGGCCGCTGTCGACCACGCGCCACCTAAGTCCGCGCTGTTTCGCCTCGGCGGCGAATTCATTGCGAAGATCACCAAAGAGGTCGCGCAGCGGCACCGCCTCGCTCGCGGCCGTGACGATGCCCGCATCGAGCCGGGAGATATCGAGCAAAGCGTTGAGCAGCCCACTGAAGTTGCTGACAACCGATTTCGCTCGGCTGGCCAGGTCGCGCGCCTCGCCGGAGGGTACGTCGCCGCGCTGCCCCAAAACGGCAAGCGTCGAGACCAGCAGGCTCAGGGCATGGATCGGTTGGCGCAGATCGTGACTCGCCGCCGCCAGAAAACGCGTCTTGGCACGGTCGGCGGTCTGCGCCCTGTCGCGTTCCTCTTGCAGATGCTCGACCAGCGTTTCGTTCTCCAATCGCAGGCTGACGGTTTCGCGCAGCATGCGGTAGGTGATACGGCAGTAGTAGAAATTGATCGCCACCAGCGATGCGAGCAGGAACAGGAAGGCGCCGGAAATATCGCTTTGGGTGGTCAGGCAGCGAAGGGCGACCGGCACCACCGTTGCCAGGATGGATCCAACCAGCGCCGGCGGAAAGGCCGACAGAGACGGCACCGTGCCGCAGACGAGACCAGTCAGGACAATGACCGTGAAGGACAGCACGATCGGCGCCTCGGGCATGAAGCCGACCCAGCCAAGCACACCCCACAGAAGGCCCGACATGCAGGAAAACGCCGTAGCCAGCCATGCCCAGCGCAAGATCGAGTGGCGATCCCGGGCGCGGCTGAAAAAACGGCGCGACGCCAGCACCCGGATAGCCGTCAGCAGATACAGCGCCGCTAGCCAGCCGATCAGCCAATTGATGGAAACGGCCGTTCTCAGCACATAGACCGCCGCCATCGAGATCACGATGTTGGAGATGACCACGCCGTAGGAATTGCGATACAGGAGTTCGATCAGGGCCTGGCGTATCTTGTCTTCCTGCATCGAAGCCCTCCAATTGCCCCAAGTATTCTCCGGGCGGTCTTCTCCGGTACCGTTGATCTACCGGCAACCTGTTTCGCATAGATTGGCGATCGATCCATATACGCCGCTGCAGTCCTGGATGGTGCCCTGATGAATCGCCCGCTCACCGCCATACTCGCCGACGACCATGCCATCGTGCGCGAGGGGCTGAAGCTGCTCATCTCGGCAATGGACAATGTCTCGGTCGTCGCCGAGGCTGCGGATGGCGAGGCGCTGCTTGGCCAGCTGCGAAGCACGCGCGCCGACCTTTTGATCCTCGACCTCGGCATGCCAGGTGTCGCCGGGATGCAGTTCATCGCCACCATCAGGACCTTGGCGCCACGCCTGCGGATCGTGGTGCTGACGGCCAATATCGAGCCGAGGACGGTGCGCGCCGCGCTCAGTGCCGGCGCCAACGCCTACCTGACCAAGGACGGCGATCCCGAGGAACTTGGCGTCGCCATCGAAGCGGTCAAGAACGGAGGCACCTATCTGGCGAAAACCGTTCGCTTCGCCGTCAGCGATATGGGCAGGGGCAGCGAGCCGATAGCCGCACAGGAAATCCTCTCCCCGGTGCCGCTGACGCGGCGCGAACGGCAGATCCTTCAACTGGTGGCGCAAGGCATGATCACGCGCGACATCGCCGAACGGTTGGGGATCAGCCTGCCGACCGCTCGCAAGCATCGCGAAAACCTGATGGGCAAGCTCAATCTCCACAACACCGCCGAACTAACCGTCTACGCGGTTCGTCTGGGATTGCCCGCCGGCTGACATCACAGCCGCGACGATGGGCAACCCCGCAACGTCCCCTTAACCATCGGCAGATTAGCCAAGCCCGATCACGATCCAAATACGGCATCTGCCGTATGTTTTCGGCCTGACCCCCAGCCTACTCCTCCCACGGCTTGATCACATGGGAGGAGCCGTCATGCCGTCGCTGGATCTTTGGATTCCGTTCGCCCTCGCAACGCTCGCCTTCGCCTGCATGCCAGGGCCGGCGATTCTCTACATGACCGCGCAAACGCTAGCCCATGGCCGTCAGGCGGGATTGATGGCGGCACTGGGTGTTCATCTCGGCTGTTACGTGCACATCCTGGCCGCGGCGGTCGGACTCGCCGCACTGATGGAACACGCGCCGGTCGCTTTCTCGATGATCCGAGTGGCGGGCGCCACATATCTCATTTCGCTGGGCCTTGCCATGTTCCTGGGCTGGAACCGGATGGGCGAGGACGGTGCCAGGCCGGCCCCGAACACATTTCGCGACAGCATGGTCGTCGAGATCCTCAATCCCAAGACGGCACTGTTCTTCCTGACCTTCCTGCCGCAGTTCGTGGATCCGTCAGCCGCCCTTGCCGTAGGGTTGCAATTCCTCATCCTCGGCATCGTCGTCAATCTCATCTTCTCGATGGCCGACCTGGCGGCGGTCGGCATCGCCTCGCTCGCCGTTGGCCGGTTCACTGGCGGCGGCGCCGGATGGGTGATCCCCAAGACATGCGGTTCGATCCTCATCGGACTTGGCGTGGCGCTCGTCAGCCATCATATCTGAACCTGCAAATGAAAAGCCGCGGCTTCAGGGGAGAGCCGACTGTGAAATTTTAGCGGCTGCCGACAGCAAGGGCAGTATACCGGAGGGCGGCTGACGGCCTGCTCGCGCATCCGGCAACATATCCCGGAAACCGGCGCCCCTTCAGGGGCCATCACCCGAATTCAACACACTCTGGGCCGCGCGCTTACGCGCCGCCGCCTTCCTTCTCAGCCTCCTGCTTCAGCGTCGCAATGAAGCGCTTGGTCCGCTGCTGCTCCGGATTGTTGAACAGCACCGCGGCCGGTCCCTTCTCGACGACGACACCGGCATCGAGGAACACCACTTCCTGGGCGATCTTGGAGGCGAGGCGCAGATCATGCGTCGCCATCACCATGGTCGTGCCTTCGCTGGCGAGCTTGCCGAGCACGTCGACCACCTCTTGCGCCAGCTCCGGGTCGAGCGCCGAAGTCGGCTCGTCGCAGAGCAGCACTTTCGGTGACGGCGCCAACGCGCGGGCGATCGCCACGCGCTGCTGCTGGCCGCCCGACAAGGTCGCTGGCCAAGCGTCGGCCTTGTGCGCCATCCCCACCTTCTCCAGCAAAGCCAGCGCCCGCTCGCGTGCCCTCTCAGGCGGCCACCTCAGCACCGTCACCAGCCCTTCCATGACATTCTCGATCGCGGTGCGATGCGGAAACAGTTGAAAATTCTGGAACACCATGCCGGTCTGCAGCCGCAGGCGCTGGATATCCCTGGCCGGAACCCTGCCGCCGAGGTGGAATTCGAGCGTCTCGTCGCCGATCCGCACCGTGCCCGAGGTCGGGATTTCCAGGAGGTTGATGCAGCGCAGCAGGGTGCTCTTCCCCCCGCCCGAAGGTCCGACCAGCGCCGTGACGCTGCCTTCGGCAATGGTGACCGTCACCCCCTTCAACACGAGATTGTCGCCGAAGCGCTTTTCGATGTTGCTGAGGCCGATCATGAGCGTGCCTCCAGGAAGCCGCCATAGCGGTTGAGCCGGATCTCCAGCCGCGTCTGCAAGGCCGACAGCACCGAACTCAGCGCCAGATAAAGGATCGCCGCCTCGACATAGAGGATCAGCGGCTCATAGGTGGTGGCGACGATGCGCTGCGCCGCCTGGAACATCTCCGGCACGGTGATGGCGGCGGCCAGCGACGTGTCCTTGACCAGCGAGATGAAGGTGTTGGAGAGCGGCGGCACCGCGACCCGGCCGGCTTGCGGCAGAATGGTGCGCCGCATCGCCTGGCCCCAGGTCATGCCGATCGAATAGGCGGCTTCCCACTGGCCTTTCGGCACCGAGCCTATTGCCGCGCGAATGATTTCCGACGTGTAGGCGCCGATGTTCAAGGTAAAGCCGATCAGCGCCGCCGTGAAGGCGTCGAGCAGGATCCCGACCGACGGCAGGCCGTAGAAGATGAGGAACAGCTGCACCAGGAGCGGCGTACCGCGGAAGATCCAGACATAGAAGCGCACCAGCGCGACCAGCGGCTTGGGGCCGAACAGCCGGGCGAGTGCAGCACCCAGGCCGACCGTCAAGCCGAGAGCAAAGGACAATAGCGTCAGCGGCACGGTGAAGATCAGCGCCGCCCACAGGAGCGAAGGCAGCGACTCCAGCATCAGTTGCAGCCAGTGCGGCACGTAAGACCCTCCAGATTGGTCGAAGCAGCTTGGTCAAAGCAAGAATGCGTCGGCCATATCACGACAAAAGCGGCGGGCCGTCAAAGACGGCTCGCCGCTCGATAGTCTCATGGGCGGCGGACCGGCCCGCCTCCCGGATTACTTCGAAACGTCCTGGCCGAAATAGGTGTCGGAGATCTTCTTGTAGGTGCCGTCGGCCTTGATATCGGCCAGCGCCTTGTTGATCGCGGCGACCAGCTCCGGGTCGCCCTTGCGCACGATGACGCCGGAATAGTCGGCGTTTTCCTCTTGCGCGGCGATCCTCACATTGGCGTCGGGCTTGTGCTTCTTGAAGTCGAGGAACGACAGACTGTCATTGATCGTGGCGTCGGCGCGGCCGGTCAGAAGCAGCTGGATCGACTGGTCGAAGCCATCGGTGCCGACCAGTTCGGCGCCGTTCGTTTCGGCCAGCTTGCCGAAATTCGAGGTCAGCGACTGCGCCGACTTCTTGCCCTTGAGATCGGCGAAGCTCTTGATGTCGGTGTTGTCGCCGCGCACGATCAGCACCGCCTTAGAGGCGATGTAGGGATCGGAGAAGTCGTACTTTGCCTTGCGGGCGTCGGTGATGCCGACCTGATTGATAACGGCATCGTAGCGATTGGCGTCGAGGCCGGCGATCAGTCCATCCCACTTGCCTTCGAGGAACTCGGCCTTGACGCCAAGCTTGTCGGCGATCGCCTTGGCGATTTCGACGTCGAAGCCGACCAGTGCACCGGACGTGTCATGGTAGGTGAACGGCGCATAGGTGCCTTCCGTGCCGACCTTGATGACACCGGCGTGCTTGATCTGGTCGAGATTGGGGCCGGCATGGCCTGCAGTGACAGCCAGGGCCTGCAGCGTTCCGGCGATAATGAGCGACTTGAGCCATTTCATTTTTCTGTGATCCCGTCCTTGGCCGGCTGGCCGGCATATTTGTGAGCGCTGGAAACTGACAGATGCAAGCCGAAAAAATAAGGAACAGAATTTCAAAAACAACCGATTTATGAAACCCAGTTCTCCAACTGGAACTTTCTGCTCGTCATCGCAGCCATCACGAACCGTCCTGGGAATCCTTCAGGCAACACAATCCCGCCGCCACGGTCGCGGAACCTTTCCCGCGCATGGCAGTTCTGGCTGTTGTAGGGCACGACGCCGCCATTTCAACCCGGGCGCCAGCCAAGTTTGCAAAGTCATCCGCACCACCCAGGGAGCGCCTCATGATGGAAGACACGGCAGGACGGATCATGGTCCGCGCGGCAATGAAGGCTCCCTACCTCGAGCGTGACGAAGAGCATCGGCTTGCATTGCTCTGGAAAGAGGACAACGACCAGAACGCGCTGCACAGCATCACCGTCGCCCATATGCGGCTGGTCATTTCCATGGCCTCCAAATTCCGCCATTACGGCCTGCCGCTCGGCGACCTGGTTCAGGAGGGTCATGTCGGACTGCTCGAGGCCGCCGCCCGCTTCGAGCCGGAGCGCGAGGTGCGGTTCTCGACCTATGCGACATGGTGGATTCGCGCCTCGATGCAGGACTATATCCTGCGCAACTGGTCTATCGTGCGTGGTGGCACCAGCTCGGCCCAGAAGGCGCTGTTCTTCAATTTGCGACGCCTGCGCGCGCGGTTGGCGAATGGCACGGAGCCGCTCTCCAACGCCACGCTCTATCGCGAGGTGTCGGAGGCGCTTGGCGTCTCCGAAGCCGATGTGGCGATGATGGATTCGCGGCTCTCGGCGCCCGACTCCTCGCTCAACATGCCTATTGCCGACGATGCGGGTTCGACCGAGCGCATGGATTTCCTGATTTCGGACGATCCGCTGCCCGACGAGATCGTCGGCGACAAGATCGATGTCGCGCGCCGCTCGCTCTGGCTGAGGGAGGCGCTTCGCGCGCTCAACGCACGGGAACTGAGGATCATCGAGGAACGGCGGCTGAACGACGAGG
Source organism: Mesorhizobium sp. M1342 (assembly GCF_040317955.1). Lineage (NCBI taxonomy): Bacteria > Pseudomonadati > Pseudomonadota > Alphaproteobacteria > Hyphomicrobiales > Phyllobacteriaceae > Mesorhizobium > Mesorhizobium sp. M1342. The sequence continues at coordinate 37,650 of NZ_JAMYLI010000013.1, forward strand.
GCGCCACACTCGAAGCGCTCGGCGAAACGCTCGGCATCTCCAAGGAACGCGTCCGCCAGATCGAGGCCCGCGCCATGGAAAAGCTCAAGGTCGCATTGGTGAAGCAGAATCCGGAGTTCATGGCGACTGCCGCCGGAACGGCGGCAGGCGTCCAGCGGCGCCTACTTGTCGGTGACGATCTTGACCTTGTCGCCGGCCGAAACGGCGGCACCCGGCGACAGCGCATTGAGCACGCGGAACAGGTCGAGCTTGCGGTCGACGCCGACCATCTGCGCCGAAAGCGAACCCATCGTCTGCCCAGGCTGGACGGTGACGACGCGGATGTGCAGCGGCTTCAGCGCCGCCTTTTCGGCAGCGCTCAAAATCCGGAACGAGCCGCTGACCGAGCGGGCGATCGTGTCCAGCGACGTGCTGGCGGAAGGGGCCGCGGTCAGCAGCCGGTAGACCTGGCCGCCGGCGCGGATGACCGCAATGTCGAACTGCCAGCCTTCGGCGCCGGCATGCGCGGTCGCCGCCTCATTGCCGTTGATGGTTTCCTGCTTGACGCTGCTGTCGACGAGACCAGCCACCCAGCCGCTGCGGATATAGTCCGTCAGCGCCCGGTTCTTGTCGATGGAAACGCCATCGAAACGGATCGCTATGTCGCCGGGGCCGGTGGCCGTCACCGCTGCCGCCGAATTGTCGATGATGAAGCCGTCCGGCACCGTGAACGACACGCCGAGGCCCGGGTGCAGGAAGGTTTCGCCGCGCACATAGCCTTCCTCGGGTGTGTCGCCATAGAGCAGGCCGTCTATGCCGGCGAGGAAGGAATCGCGGTCGCGCGTGCCGACGCCCGGCGCGCCGAACTGGCGGGCATGGCGCTGCGCCAGATCGATGCGCTGCGGCGTGTTTGGGTGCGTGGCCAGGAAGTCCAGGCTGGCGTCGGTGGCGCCACTGATCGAGCGGAAATCGGTATAGGCCGACATCGATTGAAGGAAGCGGCCTGCGGCGAAAGGATCGTAGCCGGCCTCGCCGATCGATTTGATGCCGATGGCGTCGGCTTCCAGCTCCTGGTTGCGCGAAAATTGCGCCAGCCTCAGCTTGCCGCGGATCAACGCCGCCTTGGCGGTTGGGCTGTCGCCGAGCACGTCCGAAACCACCTTGGTGGCCAGGCCTTCCTCGGCCTCCAGTTGCTGGCGCTGCAGGCCGTGATTGGCGGTGACGTGGCCCATCTCATGCGCGATGACGGCGGCAAGCTCGGCCGAATCATTGGCCAGCGCCAGGAGGCCGCGGGTGATGTAGAGATAGCCGCCCGGCAGCGCGAATGCGTTGACGTTGGGCGAATTTAAAATGGTGATGCGATAGGTCTGTGTCGGGTTGGCGGACACCACCGTCAAACTACCGACCACCTTGGCGACCATGCGTTCGAGCTTGGGGTCGGAATATTCACCGCCATAAGTCGCCAGGATGCGCGGGTGCTGCGCCTTGGCCAATTCGGCGAGCTTGTTGTTGGCGCCGACATTGTCCACCGTGATCGGCTTGTCGGAAGGCTGGAAGCCGGATTCCTGAACTTCCGGCGGCGTGAACATCTGGCAGCTTGCCAACGCCACGGCAAAACCGGCCAGCGCGAGAAAACGCGCCAGCGGTTTCATTCCCAATGTGTTAGCGCCGATCGCCAGAACGGCTTCCTTTCGGGTCCCGGCGCATGACCACGAAAATCGGGGGCGATCTTCGGAACGTGTCATGCGCTATCTCAAACTGCTGCAGCATCCGTGCCCGTCCCTTAGGGCGGCGGCGGATACTGCAGGCAAATCACGGCCTGTGCCGGACCGGTAGGGCGGACCTAGCCACACTCCCCCGGTCATGGCAAGCAAACGCCACATCGCCTGGAGCCGGTTTGACCGTAAATTATGTCCGCTTCCGGGCAACATCGCGTGATGTGGAATATCCAGTACCCGCGCCGATATAGCGCCGGAACGCCTCCGGACCAGCCCCGGTAAAGAAATCATCAGCCTTGCCGGTTGCGGCCACCAACCCATTGTCGACAAACACCATGTGCTCGCCGATGCGGCGTGCATCCTCGGGCTGGTGGGTGACAAATAGCACCGTCATGGCGCGTTCGGCATGAACGGCAGCAACCAGATCCAGCATCTCGTCGCGCAAAGCGGGTCCGAGCGAAGCAAAGGGCTCGTCGAGCAGCAACACCGGTCGGTCGCGCACCAGCACGCGGGCCAGTGCGACGCGCTGGCGTTCGCCCCCGGAGAGCTCGCGCGGTAGGCGTTTCTCCTTGCCCGCGAGACCGGTGCGCGCAAGCGCCTCGGCGACCGCGGCGCGGTCCGCCTCGGTCAGTCCCAGGGAGGGCGAGCGGCCGAGCCCGACATTCTGCTCGACGGAAAGATGCGCGAAGAGATTGTTCTCCTGGAACACCATCGACACCGGCCGCGCCGAGGCCGGCTCGGTGCTGACATCGGCCCCGCCGATCAGCACGCGGCCCGATTGTGGGGTCTCGAAGCCGGCGACCAGATTGAGCAGTGTCGACTTGCCCGAACCGCTCGGGCCCATGATGGCGGTGATCTTCGCCGTGGCGAACTCGACGTCGAAGACAAGTGGCGCATCGCCATAGCTGCCATAACTGAACGACACATTGTCTAGCCGCACCGGCGCGCCCTTTTCGAGCCTGTTGGCCGCCCTCTCACGCATCGCGGACCTTCTCCCTTCCCAGCCAGTGCGCCGCCACGATCAACGCGAGACAGACGAAGCCGAGCAGCAGTGCCAGGCCGGCGGCATCCTCGGTGCGGTAGCTGCCCATCCGTGCCAGAAGAAGGTAGGGCAATGTCTGCACGGAATCACTGCCGAACAGGGCAATGACACCGAGATCGCCGAGCGACAGCGCCATGGCGAAAGCGAAGGCCGTGGCGAGCGGTCGCCGCAGCGACGGCCAGTCGACCAGCATCAGCCGGTTCCAGCCCGCAATGCCGAGCAGTGCGCAGAGCCGTTCGTGACGCTCGCTCGCCGCATCATAGGCGGGACGCACGGCGCGCAGGGCGAACGGCATCGCCATCACCGCATTGACGGTGACGACCATGACCGGGGCGATGGCAAAGACATCGCCGGCATGGCGCAGCAACAGGAACCAGCCGGCGCCGACGACGGTCGGCGGCACGACAAGGACAAAACCGGCGCCTGTATCGGTGGCGCGTTCGAGCAGTGTCTTTGCGCCGGCACGGCGGTTCAGCGCCAGTGCCCGCCGCGCCATGGTCAGCGCCAGCGACAGCATCACCGAAAGCAGCGCCGACAGGAAGGCGAGCGCTGCGCTGGTCAGCGTTGCCTGCCGGACGGTGGCCTCCCTGGCCAAACGGCCGAGGTCCGCACCCAACCCGGCCACCACGGTTGCCGCCATCGGCCCAACGACGAACAGCAGCGCCAGGATGATGACTAGCGCGTTCAACCAGGTCTCGCTCCGATTGACCGAGAGATAGCGGCGTTGCGCGACCGGCAAATTGGTGTCGCCGACCACATTGGCGCCCAGGCGCGTCAGGGCCAGCACAACGATAAAGGTCAAGGCGATCTGCAACAGCGTCAGTGTAACGGCCCGCGCGGGATCGAAATCGAAGCGCAGCGCCTGGTAGATGCCGACCTCAAGCGTCGTCGCGGCCGGCCCGCCGCCGAGCGTCAGCACGATGGTGAAGGATGTGATGCAGAGCATGAACACCAGCCCGGCGACGCCGGGCAGTGCGGCGCGCAGCGTTGGCCATTCGATCAGCCGGAACGCCGGCCGCGCCGCCATGCCGAGCTGGCTCGCCAACCGCCATTGGTCGGCCGGTATGGTCTGCAGCGCCTCGAGGAACAGCCGCGTCGCCAGCGGCAGGTTGAAGAAGACATGGGCGACGAGGATGCCGGACAGGCCATAGATGCCCGGCCAGCTTCCCCCGCCGATCACAGCAAACACGCCGGCGAAATAGCCGGCACGGCCATAAAGCGCCAGGATGCCGAGTGCTGCGACAATAGCCGGCAGCGCCAACGGCACGGCGAATATCTGCAGGATGAAGGCGCGACCGAAGAAACGTGGATGTCGCGACAGAGCGCGCGCCACGAACAGCGCCGGGATGACCGAAAGCAGCGTCGAGAGCGCCGCTTGCCAGAGCGTGAAGCGAATGACGCGAAGCAGATAGGGATCGAAGGTTGCCCAGGCGCCCGAGAAATCATGGGCGCCCTCGAAAAGCAGGCCAGCAAACGCGCCGCCGATCAGCAGCGCGATTGCAGCGAGCGCGAGGGTGCCAGCGGTGATGCGGGGGTCAGACGCGCGTTGCACGCTGGACCACCATTCTTTCCATCGCGGCAATTACAAAGGATTGCGTTCCTTGGCGCCCCCCTCCGTCCTGCCGGACTTCTCCCCCTCCAGGGAGGAGATCGGCCGTCACCCATGCTTCCGCTAGTCTCCAACGTTGCCGGACTATAACCAGCAACGACACTGCCAATCTCCCCCCTTGAGGGGGAGATGGCCGGCAGGCCAGAGGGGGGTGGAGTGGCGCGAACATCAAAAGAACTCGCAAGCCTACTTGCTCATCACCGCCAGCCACTCATCGACCCAGGCCTTGCGGTTGGCGGCGACCTCGTCGGGGCTGAACAGCAAGGTCTTGGTCGGCTTGACCAATTTGTCGAAGGCCGGATTGAGCGGCTTGTCGGTCTTGCCGGCCGGGAACATCCAGTTGGTCTCGGGGATGGCATCCTGGAATTTCGGCCCGGTCATGAAGGCGATGAACTTGGCCGCCAGCGGGTTCTTGGCCCCCGCCGTGGTGATACCCGCGACTTCTATCTGCAAATACTCGCCCTCCTCGAACGACGCTGCCTGATAGCGCTCTGTCTTCTCGGCGACCATGTGGTAGGCCGGCGACGTCGTGTAGGACAGCACCATCGGCGCCTCGCCCTTGGTGAACAGCCCATAGGCCTCGCTCCAGCCCGGCGTCACGGTCAGCACTTTCGCCTTGAGCTTGGCCCAGGCCTCGGGCGCCTTGTCGCCATAGACCGACTTGACCCACAGAAGCAGACCGAGGCCCGGCGTGGAGGTGCGCGGATCCTGGATGACGATCTTGTCATCGGCACTGCCCTCGACCAGTTCTTTCAGGCTTTTCGGCGGGTTCTTCAGCTTCTCGGAGTCGTAGACGACAGCGAAATATCCGTAGTCAAAGGGGACAAAAGTATCGTCGCTCCAGCCACCCGGCACGTTGACATCAGTTACGCCGCCATGCGGCGCGAACAAGCCTGACGCCTTGGCATCGGCGGTGAGATTGGTGTCGAGGCCAAGCACGATATCGGCCTTGGTCGACGCGCCTTCCAATCTGACGCGGTTGAGCAGCGCGACGCCGTCGGCGACCGAGACGAACTCGACATCGCAGCCGCATTCGGCCTCGAACTCCTTCTTCACCACGGGACCCGGACCCCAGTCGGCGGTAAAGCTCTCATAGGTGTAGACGGTGAGTTTGTCCTTGGCCAAGGCCGGTCCGGACAGGACCACGGCCATTGCTGAGACTAGAGCGTATAAATGCGTGCGCATCGGCGCCTCCTTCGTTCGAATTGAAAGGAATTGAGGCGTCGGACTGTCCGAAACGTCTAATCCCTCCGCCGGTACAAACCGGATCAGGTTCAGCGGGTTGGCGAGACTGCCTCTCAGCCGGTCCGCGAAGATCGCGTCCGGCACCCCGTTAGAGCGTTTCGACACATAGGCCGGGCCGATCCCCCATGCAAGTGGGAGTTTGCCGCCTTCCGTTTCCCGTGCCGGGCTGGTAAGGGCCACACGATATGAGCACATTCACCATCCTGCTTGGCGGCGATCTCATCCGCACGCCACGGCTCGACCGCCAGGCCGAAGGCTCCCGCGTCATCGCCGCCGACGCCGGCATCGGGCATGCGCGGCTGCTGGGTCTCGTGCCCGAACTGTGGGTGGGCGATTTCGATTCCGTGCCAGCCGAGCTGCCTGACGATCTCGCTTCCGTGCCGCGCCGGACCTTCCCGGCGGAAAAGGACCAGACCGATGGCGAACTGGCCATTGCCGCCGCACTCGAGCGCGGCGCGACCCGCCTGGTGCTCGCAGGTGCTTTCGGCGGCAAGCGCGCCGACCACGCTTTCCTGCATCTGGCGCTTGCCCTGCGGCTGGCCGAGGCCGGGACTGATGTGCTCCTGACCAGCGGCGCCCAGGAAGGCATCCCGCTGCTGCGCGGAACGGCCGGCTTCGACTATGCCGATGGCACGCTGTTTTCGGTGCTCGGCTTTTCCGAGCTCGCCGGCCTGACCGTCACCGGCGCCAAATGGCCGCTGAACCACGTCAAGGTGGCGTTCGGTTCGTCGCTGACCATCTCCAACGAGGTCAAGTCCGACAAGACCGGGGGCCGCCTCGAAATCGCGCTCGGCCATGGCCGCGCGATGCTGCTCGCTCATCCCTATCCCTTACCTGAAAGCTGACATGGCCCCGCCTCTTCTCAACCTCGACGGGATAAAACTGACCTTCGGCGGCACGCCGCTGCTCGACGGCGCCGCCTTGACGGCTTCGGCCGGCGACAAGATTGCACTGGTCGGCCGCAACGGGTCGGGCAAGTCGACCCTGCTGAAGATCGCCGCTGGCCTGATCGAGCCGCAGGACGGCGAGGTGTTCCGCCAGCCTTCGGCAACTATCCGCTATTTGCCGCAGATGCCGGACATGGAGGGCTTTGCCACCGTCCGCGCCTATGTCGAGGCCGGGCTTGGCCCCGCCGACGATCCCTACCGAGCCAGCTATCTGATGGAGCATCTCGGACTGTCGGGTGAGGAACGTCCGAATGATCTGTCGGGCGGCGAGGCGAGGCGTGCTGCCCTTGCCCGCGTGATGGCGCCGGAGCCAGACATCCTGCTGCTCGATGAGCCGACCAACCATCTCGACCTCTCGGTCATCGAATGGCTGGAAGAAGAACTCATCCGCACCTCCTCGGCACTGATCGTCATCTCGCACGACCGCCGCTTTCTCGAACGTGTGTCGCGCGCCACCATCTGGCTCGATCGCGGCCAGACCCGCAGGCTGGACAAGGGCTTTGGCCATTTCGAGGAATGGCGCGACCTGGTCCTGGAGGAAGAAGAGCGCGAGCAGCATAAACTCGGCCGCCAGATCGTTCGCGAAGAGCATTGGCTGCGCTACGGCGTGACGGCGCGGCGCAAGCGAAACATGCGCCGGCTCGGCGAGTTGCAGACCATGCGCCAGCGTTTTCGCGGCCATCGCGGTGCCGAAGGGTCGGCGACCATGGTGGCGAGCGACGCCGCCGAGTCCGGCAAGCTGGTGATCGAGGCGAAGAACATCGAGAAGAGCTTTGGCGATCTCACCGTGGTCAAGGGGCTTTCGACCCGCATCCAGCGCGGCGATCGCGTCGGCCTGGTCGGGCCGAACGGCGCCGGCAAGACGACGCTCTTGAAGATGCTGACCGGCGAGATGAAGCCGGACGCCGGTTCGGTGCGGCTCGGCACCAATCTGGAGATCGCCACGCTCGACCAGAAGCGCGAGGCGGTCGACCCGCAGGAGACGCTGGCGCAATATCTCACCGACGGGCGCGGCGAGAACCTCGTCATCAATGGCGAGCAGCGCCACGTCGTCTCCTACATGAAGGATTTCCTGTTCAAGCCGGAGCAGGCACGCACGCCGGTGCGCGAGTTGTCCGGCGGAGAACGGGCACGGCTCTTGCTGGCGCGGGTGCTGGCGCGGCCGGCAAACCTTCTGGTGCTCGACGAGCCGACCAACGATCTCGATATGGAGACGCTGGAACTGCTGCAGGAACTGGTCGCCGGCTTTGCCGGCACCGTCATCCTGGTCAGCCACGATCGCGATTTCCTCGACCGCACCGTGACCAGCCTGATCGCGCCGGATGGTGAAGGCCGCTGGATCGAATATGCCGGCGGCTACTCCGACATGCTGGCGCAGCGCGGCGGCACCAGGCTGGACGACCGCAAGGCGCGTGCGAAGGCCGAAAACGGCGAAGCGCCAGTGACGACCAGAAGTGAAGCGGCCGCGCCAAAGGGGCCGGCGAAGAATCTGTCGTTCAAACAGAAATTCGCGCTGGAATCGCTGCCCAAGAAAATCGAGGCTGTGACGGCTTCGATCTCAAGGCTGGAGAACAACATCGCCGATCCGGCCTATTACGAGCGCGACCCGGCCTCCTTCCAGAAAACCATCGCCGCCCTCGACAAGGAGCGCGCCACGCTGGCGGCGCTGGAGGAAGAGTGGCTGGAACTGGAGATGCTGCGCGAGGAGATGGAAGAGTAAGGGATTGTGTGTGAACTTTTATGCGCCTACATTATGCGCATAAAAGAGAGCGATTTCCATGCTTCAATCGACGTCAAAACCTCAACGGCAATCCGTCAACACGTCCATCGATTCCCAGTTGATCAGCGACGCGAAAGCGTTGGGCATCAACATTTCCCGTGCCGCCGAGGCGGGGATCGCGAAAGCGATTGCGGCGGAAAAGACGCGTCGATGGCAAGAGGAAAACAAAGAAGCCATTGAAAGCTCCAATGAATATGTCAGGCGCAACGGACTGCCATTAGCCAAATACCGGCTGTTTTGATGGCACGTTACGATCTTTATCGGAATGCTGAAGGCGGCGGCTATTTTCTCGATGTTCAGTCCGACCTTCTTGAAGGACTGAGCACAAGAGTCGTCATTCCGTTGATGCCGCCCAACATAGCACCGGTTCCGGGCCGCCGACTAAATCCGACCTTCGCTATCGATGGCAAAGATCATGTAATGGTCACGCAGTTCATGTCAGCCTTGATGGCCTCTGAATTGCCGGATGCCGAGGGAAATCTCTCCCGGCACCACGACGACATCGTCGCCGCGCTCGATATGTTGTTCCAGGGCTTCTGAGTCAACGAGGCTTCGGGCCGGCTTCCTTCTCAGCCCGCCGTCTTCGCCTGCCAGGCCTTGATTGCCTCGTCGAACACCTTCTCGCCGGGAATGCCCTTTTCCATGGTCAGCAGTGCCCGCCGTCCGGTCTTGTAGACGACCGGTACGTCGATCCAGTCCTGGCCGCGAAGCAGGGTCATGTTGGCGTCTTCGTCGGCCTTGGTATCGTTGAGCGCGACGAGGAAGAAGCCGTCGGCGATCTTGGCCGGAATGCCGATCAACGGGCTGCCGGCATCCTGCTCCGAACCCTTCATGGCGACGCGCAGGATGTTGTCGACACCGCCGCCCTCGAAACCGTCGGGCGTCAGGAAGATCATCTCGATGATATGGCTGGCCGGCAGTGTCTGGTCGGTGTTGCGGCGGATGGTCATGCGCAACTGGATGTCCTTGCCGGGAATGGTGGCCTCGGCGCGGATCGCCGGCTCCGGCGGCAGGTCGCCACCGGGCGATTCCTGCACCAGCGACCAGACGATGTTGCCGGGCTCGGCGGAACCCTGGGCGGTGCTGGTGCGCTCCTCATAGAAGATCGCCTTCTGGCCGACAGGCAGAGCGGCTTCCGCAGGCGCAGCTGCCGTGGCGGGCGGCGCGGCGCCGGCCGGTGCGGTCGGCGTGCCGGCAGCATCGGCTGGCGCTGCCGGGGCAGCTCCGTTGGCAGGCGGTGTTGCGGGGGCGGCACCTGTAGCGGGGGGCGCTGCCGCGGCAGGTGTGCCTGCGGCCGGAGCGGAAATCGCCGGTGGGTTCGTCGCCGAGGGCGGCGTGGTCAGCGCGGCGACCGATTCGCCTTCGCCGATGCCGCTTTGGCCACCGGCCGGACCCGGGTCGACTTCACTGCCCTGCGGCGTCAGCCGCTGCGTGAATTTCGTGCTTTCGGCTTCCGTGCCGCCAGCCGCGGGCGCCGGAGGCGTTGCCGCGGCATCGGTTGCCGGCTTGGCAGGCGCTGGTTTCACCGGCTCGGTCTTGGCGACCTGATTGCCGCCAAACCCAAGCATTTTGCCGAAGGCATCCTTGTTCAGCCAGATTCCGTAGCCGCCGCCGGCTACGACCAGAAGAGCGACGACGGCCGCGATCAGCCCACCATAGCTGCGCTTGCGCTCGGCGGGACGCAGGCGCTGGAAGGTATCCGACACCGGCTCTTCGTCGCTGGAAAAGACATCGGCCTCGTCCTCCTCCTCGTCGGCATCCATACCTGGAAGAGGCGTGTCGGCGCGAGCCAGCTGGGAAGGCGCCGGCGTCGCCCTTTGCCAGCTCGGCTCGACCTTGGCGGCAGGTGGTGGCGCGGGCTGATAAGATTCAGGCTTTGCAGCGGGCGGTGCCGGCCAGGCTGATTCGGCCTTGGCCGGCTGCCGTGTATGGGTTGGCTGATTCTTGTTGCGATCGATCGACGAAAAGATGTGTTCCAGCTCCGCCAGCGGATCGGTCTCCGGCAGGCTCTTGGCATAGTCCCGCTCGACACTCGCGATCGCGTCTTCCAGCGAACGCATCTGCGTGGCTATGGCTTCGGCGGCCGGCGGCGGCGAATATTCCTCAAGCTTCTTCGCCAGCATGGTGCGAACGCTGGCATAGATGCGCGTACGCTTTTCCGGCGTCTCGTCACCATGCTTGCCGAGCGCCTTTTTCAGAATAGCAACGTAATCTGCCATGCTTCAGTCGACCTGTATTTTGTTTCCGCGCCGGCCCCCGCAAATCGGCCGCGATGCCCGGAAAGGCTTCAGAAACTAGTCTTGAAACGGATCGGTCACAAGTATCGTGTCGTCCCGTTCGGGGCTGGTGGAAAGGAGTGCGACCGGGGCGCCGATCAGCTCTTCGATGTAGCGGACGTATTTGACGGCCTGGGCCGGCAGATCGTTCCAGCTGCGCGCGCCGGCAGTGGTGCCTTTCCAGCCCTCGAGCGTCTCGTAGACCGGCTCGACACGTGCCTGCGCGCCCTGGCTGGCCGGCAGATAATCGATCATCTCGCCGTCGAGACGATAACCTGTGCAGACCTTGATCTCGTCCAGCCCGTCGAGCACGTCGAGCTTGGTCAGCGCGATGCCCTTGATGCCGTTGACAGCGACGGCCTGGCGTACCAGCACCGCGTCGAACCAGCCGCAGCGGCGCTTGCGGCCGGTGACGACGCCGAATTCATGGCCGCGCGTGCCGAGGAATTCGCCGACCTCGTTCTTCTGCTCGGTCGGGAACGGACCCTCGCCGACGCGTGTCGTATAGGCTTTGGTGATGCCGAGCACATAGCCGATAGCGCCTGGGCCGACGCCGGAGCCGGCGGCAGCCTGTCCGGCAACCGTGTTCGACGAGGTCACGAATGGATAGGTGCCGTGGTCTATGTCAAGCAGCGTGCCCTGCGCGCCCTCGAACAGGATACGCTCGCCAGCCCGGCGCTTGTCGTCGAGGATTTTCCAGACCCGGTCCATATAGGGCAGGATGTCGTCGGCGACCGAGGTCAGTTCCTGCATGATCGCGTCATGCGTGACTTCCGCATGGCCAAGCCCCCGACGCAGCGCATTGTGGTGCGTCAGCAGCCTGTCAACCTTCACGGGCAGTGTTTCCAAATCCGCCAAGTCCATCACCCTGACCGCGCGCCGGCCCACCTTGTCCTCGTAGGCGGGGCCGATGCCACGACGGGTCGTGCCAATCTTCGTCCCGGAATTGGATGCGGCGTCCTCACGGAATCCGTCCAGCTCCCGATGCAGGGACAGGATAAGCGCTGTGTTTTCGGCTATTTTCAGGCGATCCGGTGCGACTTCGACACCTTGCGCCTTGAGCTTGGCCACCTCGGCGACGAAAGCATGCGGGTCGAACACGACGCCATTGCCGATGATAGACAGCTTGCCCTGGCGCACGACGCCCGACGGAAGCAACGACAGCTTGTAGACCTTGCCGTCGACGACCAGCGTATGGCCGGCATTGTGGCCGCCCTGGAAACGCACCACGACGTCGGCCCGCTCCGACAGCCAGTCGACGATCTTGCCCTTGCCTTCGTCACCCCACTGCGAGCCGACGACCACCACATTGGCCATGTTTCTTTTCCCTTGAGACGCCGCCAAGCGGCTTGAATATGGTTCGAAACGACAGGCCTCTATAACGTCAAGACCTCGCGAGCGCGACCTTTCTTTGCCGTCGAAAATGCCCTGAGGCACAACAATTTTCGGCTTTGACATCATTTACTTGGGCGAGCGAGGGCAATAGGCCGGCAAACACCGCAGCTCCGGCGACTGGAATCCCGCGATGCATCGAAGCGCCTACATATTCCTGCTGCTCACCACCTTGCTCTGGGGCGGAAATTCGGTGGCCGGCAAGCTGGCGGTCGATCACGTCTCGCCGATGACGCTGGTCTTCCTGCGCTGGGTTCTGGCCGTGGCGATCATGCTGCCCATCGGCTGGAAGACCATCCAGAAGGACTGGCCGGTCGTCCGCAAGCACTGGTTCGTGCTGGTCGCCCTCGGCGCCAGCGGCTTCACCCTGTTCAACACCATCTTCTACACGGCGCTCAACTACACGACAGCGATCAATGTCTCGATCGAACAGGCGGCGATGCCGATCCTGATCATGACTGCCAATTTCGTCTTCTTCCGCCTGCGCGTGAACTGGGCTCAGATTGTCGGCGCCGTGCTGACCATCGCCGGCGTGATCCTCACCGCCTGCCATGGCGACCCGCGCCGGCTGTTGACGCTGGAACTCAATTTCGGCGACGCCATCATGCTGGTCGCCGTGTTTCTCTACAGCGGCTATTCGGTCGGACTGCGGTTGAAACCGGTGATGCATTGGCAAAGCCTGATGCTGGCCCTGTCGGTTGCGGCACTCGTCACTTCGCTGCCGTTCTTCCTGTGGGAGGTCGTCGCCGGCAAGGTCATCATGCCCGACGCGCGCGGCTGGACCGTCATCGTCTATACGGCGATCGGCGCCTCCGTCGTTTCGCAGATCTTCTACATCAGAGGCAACGAACTGATCGGCGCCAACCGCGCCGGCCTGTTCATCAATCTGGTGCCGATCTTCGGCACGCTGCTTTCGGTGCTGATCGTCGGCGAGACGTTCCACCTCTATCAGGCATTGGCTTTGGTGCTCGTGCTGGGCGGCATCGGGCTTGCCGAATACAGCGGGCGCAAGATGGCGTTGGCGGACCACCGCGGATGACATGTGGCGGCTGACGCTCTCCCCGTTGCAGTGATTCACGCGAACAGCATGGATTTAGCCATTGGCCGCGGAACGGCGGGATAAACCCTGCCGCGTCCCCACTTGGAACATTTCACCTCCAGCGGAGTTTGAACGGCAGGGAGGCGACATGATGAGCCACAACCCTCGCAGCACCGCAAGCATCGCTGGTCACCCTATCCATCCCATGCTGATTCCGTTTCCGATTGCTTTTTTCGTCGGCACCTTCGTTTGCGATCTTATCTTCTGGCGAACAGCCGATCCCGGATGGGTCACCGGATCGCTCTGGCTTCTCGGCGCCGGCCTGATCATGGCTGCCCTGGCTGCGCTTGCTGGCCTGACGGATGTTCTCGGCGATGTTCAGATCCGCAATCTCACGACGGCATGGCTCCATGCCGGCGGCAATGTACTCGTCGTGTTGATCGAGCTTTACAACTGGTACTCGCGGTATGCGGGCGGAGCGGCGGCCGTGATGCCAACCGGCTTCGTCCTATCGCTGATCGTGGTTCTCATCCTGCTGTTTACGGGCTGGAAGGGCTGGGAACTGGTCTACCGCCATCGCGTGGGTGTCTCCGATGGCTCGGACGAGTTGACCTGAACCGGCCGCCGCGGCGGCCGGTTCAACGAGGGCGACCCCTGTCCTCGATCACATCGCGTTGACGTCGAACTGCAGCCGCTTGGCCGAGTCGATCGACTTATGCGCCTTGACCTTTTCCAGCACGGCTTCCGGGAACGGCGCGTCGAGATAGAGCAGCGCTATGGCATCGCCGCCCGGCCGGTTGCGGCCGAGCTGGAAGTTGGCGATGTTGACGCCATTCTCGCCGCAGACAGTGCCGAGCAGCCCGATAATGCCCGGCGCGTCGGCATTGGTGGTGTAGAGCATGTGCTGGCCGACCTCGGCATCGAGATTGATGCCCTTGATCTGGATGAAGCGTGGCTTGCCATCCGAGAAGCATGTGCCGGCGATCGAGCGCGTCATGTGCTCGGTCTTCACCGTCAGCTTGATATAGCCGTCGAAGACGCCCGACTTGTCGCGCTTGACCTCGGCGACGATGATACCGCGCTCCTTCACCATGATCGGCGCCGACACCATGTTGACGTCGGAGACCTGAGGCCGGATCAGTCCGGCGAGTGCGGCGCTGATCAGCGCGCGCGTGTTCATCGTCGCGGTGGAGCCGTCGAACAGGATCTCGACCTCCTTGATCGGATCCTCGGTGACCTGGCCGACGAAGGCGCCGAGCACCTCGGCAAGCTTGACGAACGGCTTCAGCCGCGGCGCCTCCTCGGCGGTGATCGACGGCATGTTGATGGCGTTGGAGACGGCGCCCTTGATCAGATAGTCGGCCATCTGTTCGGCAACCTGCAGCGCGACATTCTCCTGGGCCTCCGTCGTCGAGGCGCCGAGATGCGGCGTCGCCACCACATTCTCCATGCCGAACAGTTCGTTGTTCTCGGCGGGTTCGACCTCGAAGACGTCGACGCCGGCGCCGGCGACCTTGCCGCTCTTCAGCGCCGCGATCAGGTCGGCCTCGACGATCAGACCGCCGCGTGCGCAATTGATGATGCGCACGCCCTTCTTCATCTTGGCGATCGCCGCGGCATCGATGATGTTGCGCGTCTTGTCGGTCAGCGGCGTGTGCAGGGTGATGAAATCGGCGCGGGCGAACAGTTCGTCGAGCTCGACCTTGTCGACGCCAAGCTCCTCGGCACGGCTGTCCGACAGGAACGGATCGAAGGCGATGACGTGCATCTTGAGGCCAACGCCGCGCGTCGCGACGATCGAACCGATGTTGCCGCAGCCGATGACGCCCAGCGTCTTGCCGGTGATCTCGACGCCCATGAATCGGTTCTTTTCCCATTTGCCGGCATGGGTCGAGGCGTTGGCTTCAGGGATCTGGCGCGCCAGCGCAAAGATCATCGCCACCGCATGTTCGGCTGTGGTGATCGAGTTGCCGAACGGCGTGTTCATCACGATGATGCCCTTGCGGCTTGCCGCCGGGATATCGACATTGTCGACGCCGATGCCGGCGCGGCCGATGACTTTGAGATTGGTAGCGGCGTTGATCAGCTTTTCGGTGACCTTGGTCGCCGAACGGATGGCGAGGCCATCATACTGGCCGATCACTTCGGCGAGCTTTTCCTTGTCCTTGCCGAGATCGGGCAGATAGTCGACCTCGACGCCACGATCCTTGAATATCTGCACGGCGGTGGGGGAGAGTTTGTCTGAGACGAGAACGCGGGGCGCCATGGCGACCTCCTTGAAATGGATTTGATCCTGATGGGAATGGGCGGCCCGGAGGCCGCCGCGAATGATCTCAGGCCGCCGCTTTGAGCGACGCCTTCTGTGCGGCGAAGGCCCAGTCGAGCCAGGGCAGCAGCGCTTCCAGATCCGACGTCTCGACCGTCGCGCCGCACCAGATGCGCAGGCCGGGCGGTGCGTCGCGATAGGCACCGATATCGTAGGCGACGCCTTCCTTGTCGAGCACCGACACCAGCCCCTTGGCGAAAGCCGCCTGCCCGTCGGCGTCGAGCTCGGACACGTCCGGATCGGTGAAGGACAGGCAGACGGACGTGTTCGACCGTGTCGCCGGCTGGACGGCGAGATGACCGAGCCAGGAGGATTTGCCGACAAAGCGATCGAGGACGGCCGCATTGGCATCCGCCCTGGCGATCAGCGCGTCGAGGCCGCCGGTCGACTTCGCCCAGTTGAGCGCATCGAGGTAATCCTCGACGCACAGCATCGAGGGGGTGTTGATGGTCTCGCCCTTGAAGATGCCTTCGATCAGCTTGCCGCCCGAAGTCAGGCGGAAGATTTTCGGCAGCGGCCATGAAGGCTTGTAGGTCTCCAGCCGCTCGACGGCACGAGGCGACAGGATCAGCATGCCGTGAGCGCCCTCGCCGCCCAGCACCTTCTGCCAGGAGAACGTGACGACATCGAGCTTTTCGAAGTCGAGCCTCTGCGCGAATGCGGCGGAAGTCGCATCGCAGACGGTCAGGCCCTTGCGGTCCGCGGGAATGAAATCGCCGTTCGGCACGCGCACGCCCGACGTGGTGCCGTTCCAGGTGAAGACCACATCGCGGTCGAAATCGATCCTGGTAAGATCAGGCAGTTCGCCGTAGCCGGCTTCGATCTTGCGCACATCGGCGAGCTTCAATTGCTTGATCACGTCGGTGACCCAGCCGGAGCCAAAGCTCTCCCAGGCGACCATGTCGACGCCGCGCTCGCCGAGCAGCGACCACAGCGCCATCTCGACCGCACCGGTGTCCGACGCCGGCACAATGCCGATGCGATAACCCGCCGGGACCTGGAGAATCTCCCGCGTCAGCTCGATCGCCTGTTCGAGCTTGGTCTTGCCGATCTTGGCGCGGTGGGAACGGCCGAGCGCGGCATTGTTCAGCGCCTCGACCGACCAGCCGGGACGTTTTGCACAGGGACCTGAGGAAAAATTGGGGTTTGCCGGACGGAGTCCGGGCTTCGTATGCGTCGTCATCGTGGTCTATCCTTCCAGATAGTGGCCCCTCGTTGGGGAGGGGTGGCCCACGGACGGCGATATGCGTTCAGACTTCGGGCGTCAAGAGGAAAGTTTTTGTCGCTGCCGGGATACCGGCGATCCCTGATCGGGATGTCGTGACTTCAAACGCAAACGGCGGACCCCGAAGATCCGCCGTCCTGAACCTCGTGCTCGCCGCGCCTACCAGAGATCGTAGCGCAGCCCGAGCTTGACCTGATGGTTGCTGATACCTTTTTTGACCGGATAGGAGGTCAGGCTCTCAGCCGTCACATATTCAGCGTCCGGGGCGGAGAAATACTGATAGCCCAGGTCGACGGAAACGTTCTTCGATACCTGATAGGCGAGGCCCGCATTCAGCGTGTAGGCCAGCGAGTACTGGGTCTTGCTGTCACTTACGGCGAAATCGTCCGTGTCGTCGCCATTGTCGGTGAAATAGCTTGCCGACAGGCTGCGCTTGCTGCGAACGACCCCGATACCGGCGCCGAGATAGGGTGTGATGCCGACATAGGTGCCAAGATCGACATAGCCGTTGAGTATGCCCGACAAGGCGTAGTTCTTCAGGGATGCCGACGCCACGGTCGGCTCTGCCGCAGTCGCTGAATCGTCATAGCCGACGCCGATCTCGTTGCCAGGCAGATAGCCGAGATTGAGGTCGGCGCGCAGATAGTCGTTGAAATGGTAGCCGAAGCCGATGCTGGCAAAGATCGGATCTTCTTTGTCGCTGAAGCTTGCAGGTGGCGAAGGTGTGAAGGCGAAATCCTCATTTTTGAAGCTCTTCTGCGCCAGATAGGAGACGTCGCCGCGCAGGTACCAGCCGGAACCGACCTCGACCGGGACGTAGTCGGGCGCCTGGTCGACGTAGATCGGCGGGTCATAATCGGCCGCGTGCACCGGCGTCAGCGGCAGGAGGGCTAGTGCACCGAGCGCCAGCGCCATACGCGATGTAAGTTTCATGGTCCCCGACTCCCGAATTTGGCTCAGCCCGCAATCGCAGCGGCAGCCATCGTTTCAAGGAGCATTGTTAACCATAGTGGTTAAGTGCCGGTTAAGGCTAACAGAGCGTTAGCGAATTCATTTCCCCTGTCGATTCCAGGCGGCCCAAACGAAAAACCGCCCGGCTTGAGGCCGGACGGTTTTCGAAGAATTCAAGTGATGTAGATGGCGTTACTTGGTGTAGATCGGCTCGGGTTCGGGCTGGTAGGCCACGACCGGCGCGGCGCAACCATTGCTGCCACCGAACTGGTAGCGCAGGCCACCGCGCACTTCGTGCGTGTTGATGCCACGGTCGAAGCCGGGACCGGAGCTGGTGATGTTCCAGTCGAACATGCGGCCGCCCTGAATATGGGAGAAGCGGTAGCCGGCATCGAGAATGATCTTGTCGGTCAGGCAGTACGAAGCGCCGGCCATCAGACCGTAGGCGAAACGCCAGCTTGATCTGCCGGGATTGAACTCGGTGGTGTTCGGGTCGTAGACATCATCCCACTTGACGCGGGCGCCGCCGATGCCGGCGCCAACGTAAGGCGTGATGCCATGGTAGGTGCCGAGATCGACATAGGCATTCGCCAGCAGCAACAGGGCGCTCATCTTCGATACTTCGGTCGAAGTACCGTTGATGTCCGAGGTGCCCCCGTTGAAGTTCGACTTGAACCAGTAGTCGGCGGTCAAATCGGTCCGGAAGTGATCGTTGATCTTGTAGCCGACGCCGGCGCCGAGCGAGAAACCGCCCTTGAGTTTGCCGAAATCGAAGCTTCTGGTGCCGGGCGTAACCGTACAGTTACAGGGATCGACGGTGTAGGTCATATAGTCGATGCCGCGCACGGTCGACTTGTGATAGTCGATGTCGCCGCGGATGTACCAGCCGCCGACCTCGACCGGCTGCTCGTAGACAGCCTGAGGCGGAGCCTCTTCGACCATCGGTTCCGGCAGGTCGGCTGCGAACAGCGGTCCTGCCAGGCCTGCGAACAGGAAGGCGAGCAGGACCTTTCTTGCTGTCTTGAACATGCTTGTCACCCCTGAGAAGCTCGGAACGGCGAATCCGTCCGAAATGCGATTGGCTTTCAGTCGTGGATAATGAATTGCAAAGGTTAAAAGGCGTTTAACCCTGTTGCTTAACCACGAATCAAACTCTAGGGATTGGCGCGAGATTTACGGGCACCGAAAAAAGTGGCGGCTGACAAGAAAAAGCCCGCCGAGGGGCGGGCCTTGGACCGGTTAAGGGAGCGCGGCGCGCCTGGTTGTCCGATCCACGTCCTGCTGGACGCGCTGGGGTCAGGCGGCGCTGCGCGTTTCCGAGATGACTTCAACGATGCCGTTGACGACGGACTCGACCAGTTGCGGGTCGTCGCCTTCGGCCATCACGCGGATCAGCGGTTCTGTCCCTGATGGCCGGATAACCAGCCGTCCGGTCTTGCCGAGGCGGTTACGGGCGTCTTCGATGGCGGCCTTGACCGGCGCCTCCTCGAGCGGCTTGCCGCCGGAAATATGGACGTTCTTCAGAAGCTGCGGCACGGGTTCGAATTTCTTCGACAGTTCGCTGACCGGCCGGCCCTGCCGCTTGATGCAGGCCAGCACCTGCAGCGCCGAAACCAGGCCGTCGCCGGTGGTCGAGAAATCCGACAGCACGATATGGCCCGACTGTTCGCCGCCGACATTCAAGCCATGGGCGCGCATATGCTCGACGACATAACGGTCGCCAACCTTGGTGCGGTGCAATTGCAGCTTCATGCCGCCGAGGAAGCGCTCGAGGCCGAGATTGGACATCACCGTCGAAACGACGCCGCCGCCCGCAAGCCGCCCGCTCTGGTGCCAGGATTCGGCGATCAGCGCCATGATCTGGTCGCCATCGACGATCGCGCCGTTTTCATCGACGATGACGACGCGATCGGCGTCGCCGTCGAGCGCGATGCCGATGTCGGCGCGCACTTCGTGCACCTTCTTTTGCAGGCCGGCCGGATGGGTCGAGCCGCATTCCTTGTTGATGTTGAAGCCGTTGGGCTCGACATTGATGGCGACGACTTCGGCGCCCAGTTCCCACAGCGCCTCGGGCGCCACCTTGTAGGCCGCGCCATTGGCGCAATCGACGACGATCCTCAAGCCCGTGAGCGACATCGAGCGCGGCAAGGTGCGCTTGGCGAATTCGATGTAGCGGTCATGCACGCCATCGACGCGCTTGGCGCGGCCAAGCCCGTCGGAATCGGCGAGCGCCAGTTCGATATCCTTGTCGAGCATGCTCTCGATGCGCTCCTCGATTTCGTCGGAGAGCTTGTAGCCGTCGGGTCCGAACAGCTTGATGCCGTTGTCGTAATAGGGGTTGTGCGAGGCCGAGATCATGACGCCGATATCGGCGCGCAGCGAACGCACCAGCATGGCGACAGCCGGAGTCGGGATCGGGCCGAGCAGGAACACGTCCATGCCGGCGGCACAAAGACCGGCGACCATGGCATTCTCGATCATATAGCCGGAAAGCCTGGTGTCCTTGCCGAGCACGACACGATGTCGATGGCTGCCGCGCTGGAAGGAAAGGCCGGCGGCCATGCCGACCCGCATCGCGATTTCAGCCGTCATCGGAAACTTGTTGGCGCGTCCGCGAATGCCGTCCGTGCCGAAATAATTCCCTGCCATGCTAGTCAGCTTCCTCGACGTTTCTTCCCCGGCACGTCATGCCACAATTGGCCAGGGCGCTATGATCACATTGTGTGATTATACGTTACCAATCCTTAGAAAACCATTGTTGTGCACTGCACACATGTGGCCGCAACCTGACATGCCCAGACTGCCATGTTGCAATATACAAGTCATGCGAGCCTTTCAGCGCGGATGCACCAGCAAAATCTTGCTTTGGACCAGGCAACAAACAACGATTTCATCACCTTATCGGGAGAAACCGGTCTTCGGCGATATATACGCCACTTAGCATCTGGCGCAACCGCCCGTTGAGCGGTATTGATTTGCAGGGACGTATCATGGGCTGCTGCAACGGAGAAACGCTATGCTCATCCACCGACTTGCCACTTTGACCGGCCTCGCCGTCGCGACCTTGTTCCTGACCGCGCCAGCCAACGCACTGACGATGGCCGAGTGCAGCACGAAGTACAACGCCGCCAAGGATGCGGGGACACTCGCCGGCGCGACCTGGAACCAGTTCCGCAAGGCTCAGTGCGGCACCGACGCCGCCGCGACGACCGACGCCAAGCCGGCCGATACCAAGAAAGCAACTGACACCACGAAGGCTGCCGAGACGAAGCCGGCCAAGGCTGCCGCCGCGACGGACGACAGCACGGCCAAGGGCCTGACGGCGAAGGAATGCAGCACCAAATACCAGGCGGCGAAGGCCGCCGGCACGCTGAACGGCATGAAGTGGAACGACTTCCGCAAGTCCGAATGCGCCGCCGGTGCATCCGCCGCTGCCGCCGCCAAGCCGGCAGCCACCAAGGCAGCCGCGGCTCCCGCCGACGGCAAGGGCCTGAGCATGGCCGAATGCAGCACCAAGTATCAGGCTGCCAAGACGGCCAACACGCTGAAAGGCATGAAGTGGAACGACTTCCGCAAGGCCGAATGCGGTACCGGTGCCTCGGATGACGACACCGTGCCGGCCGCCGACGAGGCGAGCTACACCAAGGAGCCGGCAAAGCCGACCACGGCCGCACCCAAGGGCGTCACTTTCCCGTCCGCGATCTCGGCTAAATATTCCAGCGAGACCCCCGGTAAAGGCCGCATGCACACTTGCCTCGACCAGTATTATGCCTTGAAGGACGCCAATGCGCTTGGCGGCCTGAAGTGGATCCAGAAGGGCGGCGGCTTCTACAGCCTGTGCAATGCCAAGCTGAAGAGCTGATCGCTTAGCCATAGTCTCCAAACAAAGGCCCGCGCATCGCAAGATGCGCGGGCCTTTTTTGTTGCGCGAAGACGCATACTGCCTTGCTCGCAACTGCATGTCGCCGGGCTGCCGGGATCATCAATTCGCCTACTGCCCACCGCCAGGCTCATCGGTAGTCCGTAACGATTCTGTTGAACATATAAAGAACAAACCGTATACAAAAAGACGTCAAACTTATTATCAACCAGGAGGGTCTTATGCACAGTTTGAAATTGGCGGTATTGGCTGCGACCGCATTTGTCGCTTGGAGCGTCGCCCCCGCAAGCGCACTGACGATGAAGGAATGCGGCGAGACCTATCGAACAGCCAAGGAAGGCGGCACTCTGAACGGCATGGACTGGACGGCTTTTCGCAAGGAGAAGTGCGCGACATCAGCAGCGGACAGTGTCAGCGAGGATACGGTCAAAACCGAGCCGCAGACGAAAAAGGAAACCAGCGCGGCGGTCGCCCCCACTGTAGCGCCCGCGGGCGTGACATTCCCAACCACGCTGGCCGCCGAGTTCAAGACCGAAAAGCCCGCGAAGGCGCGCATGAAGACCTGTCTCCAGGGCTACCATGGCAACAAGGACGCGGGCACGTTGAACGGCCTTCGCTGGATCCAGAAGGGCGGCGGTTATTACAGCCTGTGCAATGCCAAGCTGAAGAGCTGAGCGACAAGACATCTGAAGAAGAGAAGGCCTGCGAACCGCAGGGTTCGCGGGCCTTCTTTGTTGCCTTCGAGGGCACGCCCGCGGCGACGTTGCCAATCTCCCCCGCAAGGGGGGAGATTGGCTATCACCTAGGCTTTCGCCAATCGTCATCGTCGCAGATGCGAGGTCGCGGACAACTCCTCCCAACGCCAAAAACAAAAAACGCCGCGGAGCAAGCCGCGGCGTTCGATGAAATCAGTGGTCAAGCTCAGCTCGATGGCTGCGGTTCCATGCCGCCTTCGGGCTCCGGCCCCTTCTTGCGCCGGCCGCCGGACTTCGGCACGGCAGAGCCACGGCTCGGCGGCGTGTCGTCGCCAAGGTCGCGCGCTGGCTTGTGGCCGGCGATCAACTGCTTGATCTCCTCGCCGGACAGCGTCTCGTATTCCAGCAGGCCCTGCGCCAGCGCGATCCATTCCTTCTTCTTCTTGGTCAGGATGGACTTCGCCGATGAGTAGGCCTCGTCGATCAGGCGGCGCACTTCGGCGTCGATGATCTGCGCCGTTTCTTCCGACACGTTCTGCGTGCGCGCCACCGAGTGGCCGAGGAACACTTCTTCCTGGTTGTCGCCATAAGCGACATGGCCGAGCTTGTCGGAAAAGCCCCAGCGTGTGACCATGGCGCGCGCCAGTTTGGTCGCCTGCTCGATATCCGAAGAGGCACCCGAGGTGATGTTTTCCTTGCCGAACTTGAACTCCTCGGCGACACGGCCGCCCATCATGATGGCGAGCCGCGAGATCATGTATTTGTAGCTCATCGAATAACGGTCGCCTTCGGGCAACTGCATGACCATGCCGAGCGCGCGACCGCGTGGGATGATCGTGGCCTTGTGCAGCGGATCGGCCGACGGCACGTTCAGCGCGAGAATGGCGTGGCCTGCCTCGTGGTAGGCGGTCAGCTCCTTCTCGGCCTGCGTCATGGCCGACGAGCGGCGCTCGGCGCCCATCATGATCTTGTCCTTGGCGTCCTCGAATTCGGCCATGGTGACGAGGCGCTTGTTGCGCCGTGCCGCCATCAGCGCGGATTCGTTGACGAGGTTCATCAGGTCAGCGCCGGAAAAGCCCGGCGTACCGCGCGCGATCACCTTGAGGTCGACATTGGGCGCCAGCGGCACGTTGCGCACATGCACCTTGAGGATCTTCTCGCGGCCGACGATGTCGGGGTTCGGCACCACGACCTGGCGGTCGAAGCGGCCTGGCCTGAGCAGTGCCGGATCGAGCACGTCGGGCCGGTTGGTGGCAGCGATCAGGATGATGCTTTCGTTGGACTCGAAGCCGTCCATCTCGACCAGGAGCTGGTTCAGCGTCTGCTCGCGTTCGTCATTGCCGCCGCCGAGGCCGGCGCCGCGATGACGGCCGACAGCGTCGATTTCGTCGATGAAGATGATGCAGGGCGCGTTCTTCTTGGCCTGGTCGAACATGTCGCGGACGCGGCTTGCACCGACGCCGACGAACATCTCGACGAAGTCAGAACCGGAAATGGTGAAGAACGGCACATTGGCTTCGCCGGCAACCGAGCGGGCGAGCAGCGTCTTGCCGGTTCCCGGAGGGCCGACAAGCAGCACGCCGCGCGGAATCTTGCCGCCGAGCCGCTGGAATTTCTGCGGATCGCGCAGGAACTCGACGATCTCTTCCAGATCTTCCTTGGCTTCGTCGACGCCGGCAACGTCCTGGAAGGTGACGCGGCCATGCGCTTCGGTGAGCAGCTTGGCCTTCGACTTGCCGAAGCCCATGGCGCGACCGGAGCCGGACTGCATCTGGCGCATGAAGAATATCCAGACGCCGAGGATGAGGATCATCGGCAGCCACGAGATCAGATAGCCGAACAGCGAATTGGAACCGTCTGTTTCAGGCCGCGCATTGATGGTGACGTTCTTGTCCTGCAGCCGCGAGACCAGCGAAGGATCGCCGGGCGAATAGGTCTGGAAGCCGCTGGCATTGTCGGTGTAGGTGCCGCTGATACGGGCGCCCGCGATGGTCACCGTCTTGACCCGGCCCGCCGCGACATCCTGCAGGAACTGCGAATAAGGCACATCGCTGGAGGCCCCTCGCGTCTGCGGCGTCTGAAACAGATTGAACAGGGCTATGAGCAGGACCGCTATGATCGCCCAGAGCGCGAGGTTGCGATAGTTCGGATTCATCAATTGTCCCGTTGGCGTCCGCGGGGCGGACACGCGTCATGAGAGGAAACTTGCGCCTAACATAGGGAGAGCGTCCCCCCTTGCCAAGCAGAACAGCACGTCTGGGTTAAGCTTTCGCGCAACCATCAGCCGGCACTGTGGCCGCTGAAAGGCAAGGGCGGCACCGGGGCCGCGCCAATCAGCCCGGCCACGGCCCGCGCCGGCGCCAGGTCGAAGGACGGCAGGAAGCGGGCAAAGGGCGCAACGACCGGCCGCACTTCAACCGCCATTGGCGCCCGGCTATCCCCCGACAAATCAAGGCATTCACCGGCCTGCCACAACGCCGGCTCGGCGGCGAGCGCGGCGCGCATCAGGCTCGGCGGGGTTTTTCCATCGCCCTTCGCCAGCCGCTTCGCCGCTGCTGCGCCGAACGGGGCAATCAACAATGCGCTGCTGCTGTCGTTCAATGTGATGCGCCGGCGGCCATCCCAGACGGTGCCGTCCGTGATGGCAGCGGCGGAGGGCAGGCCGCGCGCCTCGCGGCGCAGGAAGATGCCGGAGCGCCGGGAATCCACAACCGTCCGCGACAATGTGGCGCAAAGAAATCCAGCCCTCAGCCGACCGAACAGAGTCTCGCTGCGGGCCTGATCCGGCAGGAAGGCAATTCCGCCGGCCATGGCCAGCAGGATACGCAACGCATAGACGGCCGCTCGCTCGTCACCTGTGTTCAGCAAAAGCGGATCAAGACGAATGAGCCCGCAGGACAGCCGGGTCGCGAAATCGCCGATCAAACTAGCGGCGGCGAGGCCGAGTTGACTGCGCGCGCGGCCCTCATGCGCGGCCAACGCCAGTGCATCGCCGATGCGCTGTGCACCGTTGCCGTCGGCAAGGGCTGCCCGCATGCGCGGCCGCTCGAAAGCCTCGTCGGCATTGGTCGGGTCGTCGGCCCAGCCGACATTCTCACGCCGCAGGACATCTCGCAGCGCCGCGCGCCGCAACCCGAGAAGCGGCCGCACGATCCACGCGCGAGAGTCATACAGGGTGGCCGGCGCCATGCCGGCAAGTCCCCGGCCTGCCATTTCGGCATGGCCTTGGCCCTCGTCCCGCGCCAATCCTTCTGCGCGCGCTTGCCGCATCAACACCGTCTCCGCCTGGTCATCGGCGGTATGGCCGGTGAGGATCATGCCGACGCCTTCGGCTTGTGCCGCTTCGGACAACAGCCGGTAGCGCGCCTCGCGAGCGGCGGCGGGCAGGCCGGTCGATGGCTTGAGGCCCGACCATGTCAGGATGCGGTGTGAAATTCCGAGTCTGGCGCACAGCTTCGCCACTGCTTGCGCTTCCGCAGCCGAACCGGACCGCAAACCGTGGTCGATCGTCACCGCCAGCAGCTTGGTTGCCGGCGCCGTACGGTCGAGATGGTGTCTGAGAAGAAGGAGCAGGGCGGTCGAGTCGCTGCCGCCGGACACGGCCGCAACAGCGCCGCTGGTAAAATCGATATGCGAAAAAGGGTTAGACGAAAGGTCCGGCTCGGTGTCGAGCATAATGCATGTCGCCCAAAAGTGATCCCGGTTTCAGGACAACGACATGTAGGACAAGGATCAGCAGGCAGCCAGAGCCTTCTCTTGCTTGACGCGTTCCTTGAGCGCACTGGAAATATCAGGGTAGCGCTTGCCGACCTCGCTGAAGGTGGCACAGGCAACATCATGCTGCTTGAGGCCGACCAGCGACACGCCGAGCTTCAGCAACATGTCGGGAGCTTTCTTGGCCTTGGGGTAGTCCTTGCTGGCGGCAAGGAAAGTCTCGGCCGCATCGCGGTATTTCTGCTGGCCGAGCAATGACTCGCCCAGCCAGTAATGCGCGTCCGCCGCCTTCGCATCCCTGGGGAAGCGGGCGATGTGGTCGCGAAAACCCTGCTCGGCGGTGCCGTAGTCGCCCGAGAGGATGAACTGGTATGAGTTGCGGTAAAGCTCCTCCGGGTTGTTGGTGGCGGGCAACGCCGCGACTACCGTGTCGGACTTGCCGGCCTTGGGCGCCGCCCCGGCGACTGGCGCGGTGTCCTGCGCCGGCGCGGTCGATTGTGTGTTGCCGCCGGCATCGATGACATTGCCATTCTTGTCGACGGTGATGGTGCCGAAATTCTTTTCCGGCGCTCCCGTACCGGGAATGACCTTGCCGGGGTCGCCATCGGGAGATTCGACGATGACGTCCTCGACCGTCTTGCCGCCTGCCGATTGGTCGTTGGCGGGCGCGGCGCCGGCATCGGCCGGCGCCCGTATTGCCGGGGCCGCCGCCACGTCGTTGTCGGGGCCGGTGGTGGCGTCCGATTTCTTCTGCGCCGGCGGCTGCCCGCCTTGCGTGCCGCCACCTTCCAGCTGCTGGAAGCGGAATTCATTATCTTCCTGCTGCTTGCGAATCTGCTCCTGCATCTGCAGGACCTGGAAATTGAGTTCCTCGATCTTGCCGTTCATCTGCCGCAGTTGCTCTTCCAGGCTGGTGACAGCGGCAGGATCGGACTGCACCAGCTGAACCTGGTCCGGTTTCTTCTTTTGACCAAAAAACCCCGGCAATTCGATACTGGGAAGATGGAAGGTAAAGCCGCTGTCGGTTGATTGCCCTGTGCCACTAGCCAAGGCGGTGACGCCTGATAGGAGCAGCAGCGCAAGCGTGCCGCTCAGAACCGATCTCAAATGCATGTGCCTCTCGCAGTGATTTCGTTAGCTTGTTCGCGCCTTCCAATCAGAATGGGACCAGCCAAGCGCCCTCGGCTCATAGCAGGAGCCGAGACTTCGGCCAAATTTTGTTTCGAGCATCCGGATATGAAAAAGGCGGCCCCAGGGCCGCCTTTCGCGCAGGTATGTTGCATTTTTACCGCTAGACGGCCGCGCGTTCTTTGACGCGCCGGTCGGCTGCGTGATGCCTCAGGAGCCAGCACCGCTGAGCGTGGTGACCGCGCGGCGATTCTGCGACCAGCAGGAGATGTCGTCGCAAACCGCGACCGGACGTTCCTTGCCGTAGGAAATGGTCTTGAGACGGCTGGCCGAGACGCCCTTGGCGACAAGGAAGTCACGGGTGGCGGCGGCGCGGCGGGCGCCGAGCGCCAGATTGTATTCGCGCGTTCCGCGTTCGTCGGCATGGCCTTCGACGACGATGGCATACTGCTTGTACTGATTCAGCCACTGCGCCTGGCGCGAGAGCGTCGTCTGCGCGTCGGCACGGATCGAGGTCGAGTCCGTATCGAAGAAGATGCGGTCGCCAATGTTGACGGTGAAGTCCTGCGCCGAGCCGGGCGTCGCCGCGCCGGCGCCGTTGAGGCCAAGATCGGCCGCGTTGTTCGGCGTCTTCTTCGAGGCGCAACCGGCGATGGCGAGCATCGCCACCAGCGCGATCATGACCGGGTTTCTGGTAAGTGCTGCGATACGGCCCATGCCGCCTCTCCTTCGTATTTCGAGTGATCTACTTTGAGTGATTTCGTTGATCACCCAGTAACCACGTTTGGGTTAACCGGCATTCAAGAAACACGGTTAAATTTTGGTTTAAGCTGCCCGTCCGCAGCCGTTTCGGCCTGAAGCCACAGTTCACGCGGACCCTAGGCGTAAATACGGCCAAAAGGCGGCCAAGGCATGGAAAAGGGGCCGAAACGGCCCCTTCTCAGCATGTGTGGCAATTCAGCCGAACCTATTCGAGCAGCGGCGACCAGGCCGGGTCCGAAGCGAAGTTCGCCGTTGGGATCGATTGCTCGTTGCGTCCGGTCAGATCGACCGAAACCAGTTTGGGGCCACCGGCGGAATCGCGGAAGAACATCAGCACGCGGCCGTTCGGCGCCCAGGTCGGTCCCTCCTGCTGGAAGCCGGAGGACAGGATGCGCTCTCCCGAGCCGTCGGTCTTCATGACGCCGATCTGGAATTCGCCGCCGGTCTGCTTGGTGAAGGCGATGAGGTCGCCGCGCGGCGACCATACCGGTGTCGAATAGACGCCGTCGCCAAAGGAGATGCGGGTCTGACCAGAGCCGTCGGCGCCCATCACGTAGATCTGTGCGCGGCCGCCACGGTCGGAGGTGAACACCACCTTGCTGCCGTCGGGCGAATAGGACGGCGAGGTGTCGATGGCGGTCGAATTGGTCAGCCTCGTCGTCGAACGGCTGCGCAGGTCCATAGCGAAGATGTTGGAATTGCCGTCGTCGCGCAGCAAGCTCATGATCACCTTCTGGCCGTCGGGCGAAAAGCGCGGCGCAAAGGTCATGCCGGGGAAATTGCCGACCAGTTCGCGCTGCCCCGTTTCGATCTGCAGCAGGTAGACCCGCGGCTGGCCGCTCTCATACGACATGTAGGTGATTTCCTGCCGGTTCGGCGAGAAACGCGGCGTCAGCACGATCGACCTGCCGTCCGAGAGATAGCGCACATTGGCGCCGTCCTGGTCCATGATCGCGAGGCGCTTCTTGCGCGCATTCTTGGCGCCGGATTCGTCGATGAAGACGACGCGGGTGTCGAAATAGCCTTTTTCGCCGGTCAGCCGCTCATAGATGGCGTCGGCGATGATGTGGGCGACACGCCGCTGATTGGCGTCGTTGGCGAAGAACTGCTCGCCGGCCATCTGCTGGCCGGCAAAGGTATCCCACAACCGGTACTGGGCGCGGATGCGGCCGTCGGCTTCTTTGCTGACGCTGCCGGTGACCAGCGCCTGCGCGTTGATCACCTTCCAGTCGTCGAAGCGCGGCGCTGCATCGGGGTTGGTGATCTTCTCGATAAAGGCGCTCTTGTCGATCGGAGCGAACAGACCCGAACGCTTCAAATCGGCGGTGACGATCTGCGAAATCTGAGCCCCAAGCGCGTCGCCGCCCTGGAAATCTGTGATGGCGATCGGCAGCGGCTCGACGTTGCCCTTGTTGACGTTGAGCTCGACCAGCGCCAGCGCCGGCAACGTGCTGGCAGTGGTCATGCCCATCGCCATTGCTGAGACCATCAGGAGCGGCTTGAGGATTGATTTCATGTCTTCTCGCTTCTCGTACTGATTTTCGGATACGCGGGCCGCCTTAGAGGCCCAGCATCTCCCTTGGATCGAAGGTGACGCGGACGTCGGCCCAGATATCCTGCTTGCCGGCGGGAACCTGCAGGCCGGTGACATCGCATTTTTGCACCGCACGAACGGCACTTTCGTCGAACTGGCGGTTTCCGCTCGACGTTTCGACCGCCGGGCGTCCGTCCAGCTTGCCGGAGGCATCCAGGTTGAACCGCACCACGACGACGAAGTTCTCGGAACCTTCAAGGCCCGCGGGAAGAGTCCAGCAGCCACCAAGCTGGCTTTCCAGGGCGCCCATTTCGGACCTGGAAAGCTTCTGGCCCTGATCCTTGTCGCCGCCAAGCGACGCCTGCTGGGTCGAGCGCTTGGCGCCGCCGCCGGATGGTTTCTGCTTGTCGAGGAGCGCGGAGATCTCGTCGGCGTTGAACTGCTTGTCATCGGACTTCGGCTTCGACGAGGCTTCCTTAACCGGCTTGTCGGCGTTCTTCCGCTCCGGCGCCTTGGCGCTTTCGGCCTGCGCAGGCTGCGGCTTCGGCCGCGCTTCCGGCGCGGGCGCCGAGTCGGGCAGCTGCGTCGCCTCGGCGGGCGGCTCCTGCGCTATGGCTTCAGCGACGGCGTCGGGTTTGACCTCGGGCGTTGGATCGATGGCGGCGGTCTTGTCCTGCGGCGGCGGAGTTGGCGCCGGCTTGGCCGGTGTCGGCTTGGGGTCGGCCTGCTTGACCGGCTCGGGCTTGACCTCTTCCTTGGGCGTTGGCGCCGGCGCCACTTCCGTTGCCGGGGTGGGCTTGGGCTTTTCCTGCGGCTTCGGCACGTCCTCGGGCTTCGGCTTTTCGATCGGGGTCGGCGCGGGCGGCGGAGCCGAGGTCATGTCGACGGGCTTCGGCTTGGCTTCCGGCGTTATCGGCTTGTCGGTGTCGACGCTGTTCTCGCCGACCTTCTGCGCATCCGGAACGATGTCCGGGCGCTGCGTCGGCACGGGTGCCGGCTTTTCGTGCATCACGGCCTTCTTGTCGCCCTGCAACGTCTGCGCAATGGCTTCCATCGGCACGATATCGACCGCGACCGACTCGACGTCGGAGGACGGAAGCGCGGCCGGCGCCGTCAGCGTGAACAAGCCGAAGGTCAGCGCCGCCGCATGCAAGATCACCGATGTGGTGAGGCCGGTCTTCATCGTCTGTCTACTGATCCTGTTCCTGCAATGAAATCAGGCCCATATTCTTGTAGCCAGCGGCCTGGATGAGGGCCATCACCTTCATCGCGGTGCCGTAGTTGGTTAACTTGTCGCCGCGGATGAAGATGCGCTCGTCATAGCCGGTCTTGGAAATCGCCTGCAGCTTGGCCACCAACTCTTCCTGCGGGATTTCGGTCTCCTGCAGGAAAATCTTGCCCGTGGCGTCGATCGTAACCATGATTGGCTGGGTATCGGCATTCATCGCCTTGGCCTGCGTCTCCGGCAGGTCGACCGGCACGCCGACCGTCAGCATTGGTGCGGCGACCATGAAGATGATCAGCAGCACCAGCATCACGTCGACCATCGGCGTGACGTTGATCTCGGACATCAGTGCATGGTGACGGCCGCGCCGCCTGTGGCCGCGCCCGCCGCGTCCTCCCATGCCCATGGACATACCCATCTGCTACTCCTCAGGCCTTGGGGGCCACTTTTTCATCGATTTGGCGCGAGAGTATGGCGGAGAACTCGTCGGAGAACCCTTCCATGCGCACGGCTATCTTGCTCGCGTCGGACGACAGCTTGTTGTAGGCGATGACGGCGGGAATGGCCGCGAGCAGGCCGATGGCCGTCGCCAGCAGCGCTTCGGCGATGCCCGGCGCAACCACGGCGAGACTGGTGTTCTTGGAGCCGGCGATCGCCTGGAACGACGTCATGATGCCGATGACGGTGCCGAACAGCCCGATGAAGGGTGCCGCCGAGCCGGTGGTGGCAAGGAAACCGAGGCGCCCTTCCAGCTTTTCCATCTCGCGGGTCAGCGCCAGGTCCATCGCCTTGTCGATGCGGGTCTGCAGGCCAAGCGGCGACTTGGCGCCCTTCTCGAAACTCTTCTTCCACTCGCGCATGGCGGCGACGAAAATGGCGCCCATGCCGGTGGTCTTGCGGTCGGCGAGCGTGCGGTAAAGCTCCTCCAGCGACTGCCCCGACCAGAACACCTGCTCGAACCGGTTGAGCGCCAGCCGCATGCGGGCATAGGAAACCAGCTTGTCGACGATGATCGCCCAGGTCCAGACCGAGGCGCAGAGCAGGCCGATCATGACCAGCTTGACCACCCAACTTGCCGAAACGAACAGCGACCAAACCGACAATTGCGCGCCCGGGTCGGCGAGTGCGATATTTTCCATCGTTACGTCCTTAAGATTTTCCGGGCGAAGCTGGCGGCTGGCCCCTGGCATCCCTTGTGGTCGGTTCGCACGAAGCTACCGGAACAACCCCAAACTGTGCCGTTATCGGCCTTTTCGGGGCAAATATTGGTGAAAGGAAGGCGTTCGATAACGCCAATCTTCACCAATCTCTTCATGAACCGTTATGGTTAAGGATGGGTTAGTATATAAGGCGCGGCGCATTGCCACGCCCAGTGGCAAGGCACATGCATTCGCCGTCGCTCACAATGAGGCTAGTCAGCCGTCGGCAAGGCCCTGGGCATGAATGCCACCACCCATTCCTTGGGAAAACGCCTTGGGCGGCCATTCTCACCGATGATCGCCGCCTCGACCTTGGCCTCGACCAGCACCTCGTCGCTGCGCTTGAGCTGCTGCGCCATGAAGATGCGCGCGCCGGAAATCTCCTCGGTGCGGGTGTCGACCGTCAGGATGTCATCGATGCGGGCGGGGCCGCGAAAGTCGATCTCCATGCGGCGCACCACCCAGACTATTCTTTCGCCATGCTTGCCGTCGGCAAGCTCTGTGTGGTGCACGCCGGTCAGCCTGAGATAGTCGGAGCGACCGCGTTCGAAGAATTCGAGATAGCGCGCATGGTAGACGACGCCGGAGAAATCGGTGTCGGCATAATAGACCCGCGCCATCAGCCGGTGGCCGAACGCGGTCAGAGCGCCCGAAATGCCGGCCAGCAGCGTCGCCGATTCACCATGATCGCCCATTGCGCTTCCTTTTTCAGCCCCGGCGAGGCACCAGTTTCCCGCGGAACATAACATCGGATGGCACTGTTGACGGCGATGATCAAGAGTTTGACGGCGGCGCTGTTCGTGCTGATGGCTTTGGCGCTGCCTGGCCAGACCGCGACATTCTCGATGAAGCGCGGCCTCAACCTCGACCAATGGGTCACATGGCCCGGCGAAGACCAGTGGGGCGATGCCACGGCCATCCTGCCCTACCCGGAATGGCGGAAATTCCTTGGGGAGAACGACCTCAAGGCACTGAAGGACGCCGGCTTCGATTTCCTGCGCATGCCGGTCGATCCATCGCCCTTTCTGTCCGACCAGACCGTGACCTTGCGTGACGATCTCTATGCCAGCGTGCTGGACTCGGTGCGCATGATCAACCGCGCCGGGCTGAAGGTGGTCGTCGACATGCACCTGATCCCGGCCGGCGGCAGCCGCAAGATCGGCATGGCGCAAGTGATGGACGACCCGCGGACCTTCGACACCTATGTCGAGATGGTCCGCAAGATGGCCCGCACGCTGGCCAGCGAAGATCCCGCCCAGGTCGCCTTCGAGCCGATGAATGAACCGATCGTCGACTGCGACAGCGATGGCACCACCCTGTGGCCGGACCGCCAGCGTAAACTGTTCGCCGCAGCGCGATCGTCGGCGACGAAACTGACCCTGGTGCTGACCGGCGCCTGCTATTCCGCCGCGAGCTCACTGGAGAAGATCGACCCGAAGACGATCCCGGACGACAACGTCATCTGGACCTTCCATTCCTACGATCCGTTCCTGCTCACCCATCAGGGCGCAACCTGGGCCGGCGACTTCATCCCCTATGTGACTGGCCTGCCCTATCCGCTGAGCGCGGTGCCCAAGGCACAGCTCGACGTGACGCTCGACACCATCCGCGCCAGGATCAAGGCCGAGGCGCCATGGACGCGGCAGAGCGGCCTGCTTGCCTATCTCGACGAACAGGTCGCCAGCATGGACAGCCCCGACAAACTGCTCGGCTTGATGGATGCGCCGTTCAAAAAGGTCGAGGGATGGGCGAAGGCCAACCGCGTCAAGCCGGAAGACATCACGCTGGGCGAGTTCGGCATGATCCGCCAGGAATATGGCAATTCCTATGTGATGCCCGCCGAGTACCGGGCCGCCTATGTCGGGGACATGATCGGGCGTGCCGAAGCACATGGCTTCTCATGGTCGGTGTGGAGCTATGGCGGTGCCTTCGGCATCGTCGACGCCTTCAACGGCGACAAGGCCGAGCCGGATGTAATGGACGTGATCCGCGGGCTGCGTTGATCGCTCAGCCAAGATCGATCGAGAAGATTCCGGGCGCATTCAAAAAACGTACCGACGCAATGCTGAGCCAGGCGCGAGACGACGGGACGGCGCGCTGGAAAATTACTCTTCCTGGAACAGGTTGATCTGCTGCTGCGCCAGATCCTTCGGCGCGTCGAGGCCGAGATGGCGCCAGGCATTGGCCGTCAGCATGCGGCCGCGCGGCGTGCGCTGGATGAAGCCCTGCTGGATCAGATAGGGCTCGATGATGTCCTCAATGGCGTCGCGCGGCTCTGACAGGCCGGCGGCGATCGTCTCGATGCCGACCGGCCCGCCGCCGAAATTGCGCGCGATCATGCTGAGATACCGCCGGTCGAGCGCGTCGAGGCCGAGCGCATCGACCTCCAGCCGAGTGAGCGCCTCGTCGGCGATCTTGCGGTCGACATGGCCGTCGCCGGCCACCGAGGCGAAATCGCGCACACGGCGTAAGAGCCGGCCGGCGATGCGTGGCGTTCCGCGGGCGCGCCGCGCGATTTCCAGCGCACCGTCATCGCCGAGCGGCATCTGCAGGATGCGAGCACCGCGCCGCACGATCTGCTCCAACTCCTCGACCGTGTAGAAATTGAGCCGCACCGGAATGCCGAAACGGTCGCGCAGCGGGTTGGTCAGCAGGCCGAGCCGCGTGGTGGCGGCGACCAGGGTGAAGCGGGCGAGGTCGATCTTGACCGAGCGTGCGGCCGGTCCCTCGCCGATGATCAGGTCGAGCTGGAAATCCTCCATCGCCGGATAGAGTATCTCCTCCACCGCCGGGCTCAGCCGATGGATCTCGTCGATGAACAGCACATCGCCTTCCTCGAGATTGGTCAGCAGCGCGGCAAGATCGCCGGCCTTGGCGATGACCGGGCCGGAGGTCGAGCGGAAATTGACGCCGAGCTCACGCGCCATGATCTGCGCAAGCGTCGTCTTGCCGAGGCCCGGCGGCCCGACGAACAGCACATGGTCGAGCGCCTCGTTGCGGCCCTTGGCGGCCTCGATGAACACTTTGAGATTGGCCCGCACCGCCGCCTGGCCGACGAAATCGTCAAGCGTCTGCGGCCGCAAGGTCTGCTCGGCATCCTCGCCGCGTTTTTCCGGCGCAATCAGGCGGGGCGACAGGCTCATGCGAGCAGTTCCATACTGGCAATGGACTTGGCGGCCCGCTGATCGAACGTGACTGTATGCGAGCAACCCAGATTTCGATTGTGCTCGGCGATCAGCGCATCGGCAAAATCTACCTGCGGCAAATTTGATCTTTCGAGCGCAATCACGATGGCATCGAAATCTTCGAACAACAGTGTCTTGACCTTCAACAGTCTCTGGATTGCCGCCTGCATCTGCTCTTTCGGTAGTCTGTAGCGCGAAATCAACGACCAGCTGAATTCCACCAGCACGATCAAGCTGACGAAGCCGGGAGCATCGTCGCTGAGGCCTTCGCCGAATGCGAGGGCTTTCGCCCGTTGCTCTGCATCGTCGTTCAGCACCATTCGAAGCAGAACGTTCGTATCAATGCCGATCGACGTCACTCGTCGCCCTCTCGTCCGCCTTGCGATCCGTCTCCGACAACATGCCTACCAACTGCATCCCGCACCGCGAGGTCGATTTCCTCCAGTGACGCCGGACCGCCGGGCGGATCGCCCAGAAATCCGGCGAGGTCCGCAAAGTCGAGATTGCGCGGTGTTCCAATCAGGTAGCCATCCATGACCGTCCAGGCGATCATGTCACCCGTTTTGAGTGACAGCGCATCCCGGACATCTTTTGGAATTGTAAGCTGACCCTTCGAGGTCAGACTGGCGTAAGCACCCATTTTCTTACTTTCTAAGAAATTTCCTACCAATCATATGATAGTTGGAATTTTCTTTTCCAACAACCATATCACTGCGCCAGTTCCTTCAGCCCGAAGCGGATCAGCTTCGGCGCATCGGCATCCTCGCCCGCCGTCTTCAGCGCCGCCGCCACAGCATTGGCGGCGGTGTCGCGCGAATAGCCAAGATTGACCAGCGCCGAGACCGCGTCGGTTATCGGCGCGGATGCCACGCCGTCGCCGAGCTCTTGTTTCAGGCCGATGGTGCCCGAGGCGGTGCCGGCATAGGCCGGCGCCTTGTTCTTCAATTCGGTGACGATGCGCTCGGCCACTTTCTTGCCGACGCCGGGCGCGCGCGAAACCATGGCGATGTCGCGCAACGCAATGGCGTTGGCGAGATCCGCCGGCGCCAACGTCGACAGGATGGCCAGCGCCACCTTGGCGCCGACGCCCGGCACATTGTTCATCAGCAACCGGAACCACTCGCGCTCGAGCTGCGACTGGAAGCCGTAGAGGCGCAGCATGTCCTCGCGCACATAGGTCTCGATGAACAGCACCACCGCTTCGCCGGGCGAAGGCAGCGCGGCCAGCGTGCGCGCCGAGCAATAGGCGACATAGCCGACGCCATGGATATCGACGAGACAATGGTCCTCGTCGACCTCGTCGAGCGTACCCTTGAGCTTGCCGATCATGCCAGACCTTTCATGGAAGATGGGCTCTCATGGGTGCGTCTCTGGAGAGATGATGTCGAGCTCCGGGAAGTAACTGCGGTAACGCGCGGCGTCGCGGGTCAAAAGACGATGTCCAGCGACGGTCGCGTGAGCGCCGATAAAGAAATCGGGCAAGGTTCTTTCCCTGTTGCCCCCGGCCCGGCGATAGCGGGAATGCGTGGCGCCCGCAAGGAATGCCGCGTCCCAAGGTACAAGTTCGCGATCCATCTCAAGCATGTCGACTGCTTTTCGAAGCGCCGTTTCCGTCGCTATCAGTGGCGCGAGTTCGGACCAAATGATGGTGTTGACCACCAAGGCTCCATCACGGCGGCAGGAAGCAATCGCCGACGCCGACCATCCTTTCAGCGGTCCGGCTGGACCCCAAACGTCGATCAGGACATTTGTGTCAATCAACGTCGAGATCTTCACGCGGCCCCCTCAACCACTCCATGTACTGATCGGTGGTCATGCCTCCCAGATCCAACGTCCCCTCCATCCGGTCGAGGACATCGCTGAACCTGCGCAATTTGTCTTCCTGGGAGAGGTTCTCGTTGACGGCAACCAGCCGAACGCCCTCGTCGGTGGCCACGAACTCCACCTCGGAGCCCGGGGCGATGCCCAGACGGTCCCTTATCGGCTTGGGGATTGTAACTTGCCCCTTGGTGGTCACGCGCATGGTAATACCTCTGCGGTATTACTTATCCCTGCAACGTGAACAAGTCAAGAACATAGCTAGCCGGCCAGCGCCATCCTGTAGGCCACGCTTTGCCGATGATGCGCGTGGCAGATGGCGATGGCCAGCGCGTCGGCGGCATGTTCGGTATCGAAGACGGCTTTTGGCAACAGCACCTTCACCATCATGTGGATCTGCTTCTTGTCGCCATGACCGACGCCGATCACCGCCTTCTTGACGGCGTTGGGCGCATATTCGGCAACGACGAGACCCGCACGCGCCGGCACCAGCATGGCGATGCCACGTGCCTGGCCGAGCTTCAGCGTCGCCACGGCGTCCTTGTTGACGAAGGTCTGTTCGACCGCCGCCTCGTGCGGCATCGCGCTGTGCAGGATATCCGCCAGCCCGTCATGCAGCTGGCACAGCCGCGTTGCCAGCGCCGCCTTGTCGTCGGACTTCACAGTGCCTGAAGCAATAAAGCGCAGCGAATTGCCGAGGCTTTCGACGATGCCCCAGCCGGTGCGCCGAAGCCCCGGATCGATACCGATGATGCGAATCGCTTCCGCCATTTGCCGACTTTACCTCCGGCCCACAGCGATGCCAGCGAAATGTGAACAAACCGGAAACAGAAAGACAGACCGAGGTCTAACCCCGAGCGAAAGCCGTGTTGAGCAGGCTGATCTGGTCGGAAACCGGATTGAGGCGGCGAGCCATCGGTTGCATGTCGATCAAGGCGCCCGAGCCATAGATCTCGTCGTCCATGCGGCGCACCAGTGCTTGCAGGCGCAGCGAGCGGGTGACGAGGTCGAGGAAATCCTCGGGCAGCTCGGCCCAGCCGGTGGCTTCGTCATGGGCGGAAGCGGTGTCGAGGCGCACCTTGGACTTTTCCGACGCGACCTGGTCGCGGGTCATCTCGCCGGAATTGGCGGCGCGCTGCAAAAGCAGCCAGGACGCAACCTGCATCAGCCTGGTGGTCAGCCGCATCGATTCGGCCGCATAGAGCGTGGCGCCCAGCCGCGACAGTTTCTTTGCCTCGGCCCGGCCCTTGCCGTCGAGATATTCGGCGGCCTGTTCGACCAGGCCCATGCCTTCCTGGTAAAGCGGCTTGAAGGATTGCGAGAAAACCCGGCGCTCCGCCAGCTTGACGGTTTTCGCACTGCCCTTCGAAGGCTCGTTCATTGATACGCCCCTGCACTTGCAACCGGCCGATTCGGCTCCCTGCCGATACACCCGGAACCCTATCTGACTGAAGCTTGAAAATGCGCTTCGTCACCGGTGAAGGCAAGCACATGTTTAACAGAAGGTTAACGGCGAGCCGCCATTGGGCGGCCCCCGCCGAGATGCGGACAAAAAGGGAAATGAAGACAAAAAAAGAGCCGCGGATAAGGCGGCTCTCAGGAGTTTAACAGGGAGGCGTCAAACAAAGTGGCTCCAACCACTCGGTAAGAATCCAGATCACTGGATGAACATAGTAAACACCTGTAAAGCTTAATGAAGCCTTAACGGCGCGGATGTTTTTTGACCGAACGCCGCCATACTGTGCCGTAACAGTACAGCATCTCAGGCGTCAGGCTAGCTCAGGCTGTCCTCCAGATCGCCCGCACAGCCTCACCTCCTTAGGTCCAGCTCAGGCCGTCCTCCAGACGGCCGGCAGCGCGATGAAGGCGAACAGCAGCATGGCTGCGTAGAAGCCCATCGAGGAGGCCGCCACCAGCGGTTCAATCGCGGCATTGCCGGCAAGCAGGAAATAGAGGCCGATCAGCAGGCCGATACCGCTGATTGCGGTCAGCCAGAAATGAACGGTAGCGAGCGTCTTCTGCCCGATTGCCGGAAACAAATGGTAGAAGAAGGCGAAGACCGCCGACATCAGCCATCCGGCCACCATCGTGTGGGCGTGGGTCGGCATCTGTCCGTGATCCTGGCTGATCGCCATGTACAGGCCGAGCGCCATGCCGCACAGCGAATAGATGATGGCCAGCGTGAAGAAATTCCGTGCTATCCCTTGCATAATGGTCCCCCGAATTGCCTTTTCCCGTTTGCGGGAATGGGTTGATCGTCAGGCGATTGTTGTCGCCACCGGGCTCCCGGCATTGGCGCACTAGCATCGGCAACGTATCCGGACGATGTCGCGCCAACCCCTCCCGACATCCGTATATTAGCAGAAAATCAGATAGTGCATTCACAATCTCGGCGACTTCGTAAGTTGAGGGCAGGCTGAAACAGAGCCGAATTTTTCGCGACATCGTACCGAAACAGGCACCACGCAAAACGCCCGCTCCTCTGACGGCCGGCGCAAATCAGCGCTGCCGCAAACCTGACCGGACACTGCAGGAGCAACCCATGGACTGGTACTCGATCGTCAAATTCCTCCACGTCACTACCGCCATTCTGTGGGTCGGTGGCGGCTTCGTGCTGTTCCTGCTGGGCATGCTTGCCGAGCGGGCGGGCAACATAGAGGAAAAACTGCAGGCAATGCGCGCCAGCGGTCAGCTGGGCGGCAGGTTCTTTGCGCCGATGTCGATGCTGACGCTGATTTTCGGCCTCATCATGTGCTGGTTCTGGGTCGGCTTCTCCGACCTGTGGATCCTGATCGGCCTGGCCGGCTACGCCACGACCTTTTCGATCGGCATGTTCATCTTCAAGCCGACCGGCGAGCGCATGGGCGAGATGATCGCCAAGGAGGGCGTCACGCCAGCCGTTCTTGCCATCGGCCAGCGCATGATGAGCGCGGCACGCTTCGACTATGCGGTGATGCTGGTGATCATTGCCGACATGGTGTTCAAACCGACCGT
Source organism: Mesorhizobium sp. M1342 (assembly GCF_040317955.1). Lineage (NCBI taxonomy): Bacteria > Pseudomonadati > Pseudomonadota > Alphaproteobacteria > Hyphomicrobiales > Phyllobacteriaceae > Mesorhizobium > Mesorhizobium sp. M1342. The sequence goes on from NZ_JAMYLI010000013.1 coordinate 77,313, forward strand.
GCATGACATCGGCATCCTCGCCGGCATGGTGCTGGTCGTCGTGGCGGGTGCCACGCTGGCGTTTGGCGGTAACCGTCGCCTGGTCCCGAGCGCTGCCTGACCCCCTGATGACGGGCGGCGGCGCAGCCGCCTTTCTACATAAGACCTGCGATGCCATCCCACAGCAGCTTCAGCGCCACGACCGCGACGGTTGCGTAGGTGAAGGGATAGAAGGTTTCCGGCCGCATCCGGCGCACCAGCCAGGCCCCGGCAATGGTCGACAGCGGCGCGAGCGGCATCAGCACCGCCGATGCCGTCAGATTGGCGGTGTCGAACTGGCCGAGCGCGAAATAAGGCACAAGCTTCAGCGCATTGGTGGCGGCAAAGAAGATCGCGGCGGTGCCCGACAGAACCTTCGGATCGAGCCGGATCGGCAAGGCATAGACCTGGAAGGGCGGCCCGCCGACATGGGCGACGAAGCTGGTGAAACCCGCGACCGTGCCCCAGACGGCGGCGGCCACACGGTTGGGCGCGGCTGCGTGGTCGGCGCCGTGGCGGAACTGCAGATAGAGCCAGCGCAGGACAAAGATGATGGCGACGGCGCCGACGATCAGCCGCACCGCCTCTTCGGTGACCAGTGCCGCCGTCAGCCAGCCAAGGCCGATGCCGATGACGGCGCCCGGCATCATGTCGACCAGCATCTTTCTGTTATAAACGCCCCACCATGTCCATACCGAGACGATATCCATCAGGCACAGGATCGGCAGCAGGATGGCCGCCGCCTGCACCGGCGGCATGGTCAGCGCCATCAGCGGCACGCCGACGAAGCCGACGGCGCCGCCAAAGCCGCCCTTGGACAGGCCGACCAGAATGACCGCCGGAATGGCGGCCGCATAGAACCACGGGTCGAGAAGCAGGCCTGACATGGGAGGGGGACTGGTCCGGAGGGATAGCGTGTCGACGCTTGAATAGCCCAGAATGCCGGGCGGAGCGACAGCAAATATGAGCGTGGCGGCCGCACACTCGGCCGACGCCGGCCAGTGCCTAGCGCCGGGCCGAGACCAGCAGGAACATCGGCCGCTCGAGCTCTTCCGCCAGTTCCGGCTTGGCTGCGATTTGCGCATCGGTCGGCCGGAATTCCTCGACATGGCCGATGGTGAAGCCGGACCGGATCAGTGCGTTGATGGTGGCGCCGATCGTGCGGTGATGTTTCACGACACCCTTGGCCAGCCAGTCGGTGCTGCGCGGTCCTTCCACTAGATACTGGTCGACAGGCCACGTCTTGCGGCCTTCGGCATTGATCACCCAGCCAGGTTTGGTCGGCGCCATGAAGATCGGATGTTCCGTCGAAAAAACGAAATGCCCGCCAGGCGCCAGGGCCTGATGCACGGTCCCGAACAGATGCGACCCATCCTCGACATAGTGCAAGGCGAGCGAGCTGTAGACGAGATCGAAGCTGGCTTCCGGCAGGCTGAGCCGATCGAGATCGGCCGTCTCATAGTCTATGCCCGCATCCGGGCCGGCGGCCCTTGCCCGGGCAAGCATCTTCTCCGACAGATCCAGGCCAAGCACCTGCGCCGCCCCATGCTCGCGGGCCCAGCGGCAGAACCAGCCGAAGCCGCAGCCGAGATCGACGACCCTCAAGCCGCCGACATCGGGCAGCATGGCGCGCAGTGCCGGCCACTCGGCGGCACCCTCCAGCCTTCGACCGAACGGCCGAGCTGGCTGTAGCCTGCGAAGAAATCCTCACGGTCGTATATGTTCTGCGCCATGGTTCCGGCCTCGTTTGGGCCGGCACACTAACCAACCGGCCACCGGCTTTCCACCAACTCGATCAGGATGCCTGCAAGACCTTTGCCCTGTCGCGCGGTGAAGCTGCATCGAGCGGCGGTGGACGCCGCCGGATCGGCTGCGCCTTGATGATGGCGGTGCTTGTCTCGGCCTTGTCTGCGATACGGTCGAGAATCCCGTCGAGATCGCCGATCGAACGCACGAACAGCCGGGCGACGAAACAGTCATCGCCCGTCACCTTGTCGCATTCGCCGAATTCGGGGATGTCCTCGATCAGCTTCTGGACGATGTGCAGCTTGCCCGGCAAAGGCCGGATGCGCACGATCGCCTGCAAGGTATAGCCGAGCGCCAGCGGATCGATCTCGACGGTGAATGCGCGGATGACGCCGCGCTCCTCGAGCCGTCGCAGCCGCTCCGAAACGCTTGGCGACGACAGTCCGACCTGGGCGGCCAGCTCCTTCAGCGAGGTTCGCGCATCCTTGACCAGGATTTCAAGGAGATTTCGGTCGAGATCGTCCAGCATCTTTTTTCTTTCCCCGATAATTTGGAGTTTCTCCTAATATAATTAGGCAAACAGGCCATACACCCTTTCCAATCAGATGGAAAGCTTCGCGGCAGCATGAGATTATTGCGGCTCAACCGATACGGAGGTTTGTTGTGAACGAGACAGTACGCGGCACGGTCGAAATGTCCGCCGCAATGGCCATCCTGGGAACGATCGGATGGTTCGTCGTCCTGTCCGGCCAGCCGATCATGGATGTGGTGTTCTGGCGTTGCGCTTTCGGCGCGATGACGCTGCTCATCATCTGCGCCGGGCTGGGATTGCTGCGCAACAAGCTGTCGCTGCGCATCATCGGCATCGCCGCGCTCGGCGGTGTCGCAATCGTCGTCAACTGGCTGCTGCTGTTCAGCGCATTCTCGCGCGCGTCGATCTCGATCGCCACCGCTGTCTACAACACGCAGCCCTTCATGCTGGTCGGCTTCGGTGCGCTTTTCTTCGCCGAACGGCTGACCCTGACCAAGCTGACCTGGCTGGCCATCGCCTTCGCCGGCATGGTGCTGATCGTGCAGTCGGCCCCCGACGCCGGTGATGTTGGCACGGACTATTTTACCGGCATCGTCATGGCATTGGGCGCGGCTTTCTTTTGGGCCGTTGCCGCCATCGTCACCAAGAAGCTCAAGGGCACGCCACCGCACCTGATTGCGCTGATCCAGGTCTGCGTCGGCGTCGTCATGCTGGCGCCTTTCGCCAATCTTGCAGAGCTTCCAGCCGATGCCTGGAGCTGGACCATGCTGGCGACGCTCGGCATCGTCCATACCGGCCTGATGTACATACTGATGTACGGCGCCATCCAGAAGCTGCCGACGCATCTGCAGGGATCGCTGTCCTTCATCTATCCCGTCGTCGCCATACTGGTCGATGTCGTCGCCTTCGGCCATCGGCTGCATCTGAGTCAGGTCGTCGGCGCCACCGCCATCCTGATCGCCGCCGCCGGCATGAATCTCGGCTGGACGCTGTGGAAGGGCAAACCGCCCGTGGCGAGCCCGCACCCGATCAAATGAAGCGCCCCGCCGGCTGCCCGGCGGGTCAAACATCGCGATCCCGGCTGCCCGCCTGTTCAAAGCGGGCACTTTGCTCTATGCCGCAATCCAACCATCTTCGCCCGGCATAGGCGAGACGCGGGACCCGAAGAACCATGAATGAAGCAACGCCCCCCAATCGCTGTCGCATCGTGCTGATCGCGCCGTCCGACGTGCCGGCTGCCCGTATTGTCGCGGCATTCGATGGCGGCGATGTCGCTTCGCTGATCCTGCCCGAGAACGGCATGGATGAAGCCTCCTTCCAGGCTTTCGCCGAACAGATCGTGCCGGCGGCGCAAGCCGCCGGCGTTGCTGTCATCATCGCCGGCGACACCCGCATAGCCGGCCGCGTCCAGGCCGACGGCATCCATGTCGAGGTCTCCAAGGCCGAGCTCGCCGAGACGATCGAGCATTTCCAGGCAAAGATGATGGTCGGCACCGGCGGCGCCAAGACGCGTGACGACGCGCTCGAGCTTGGCGAGACACGGCCCGATTACATCTTCTTCGGCCGCTTCGGTTACGACAACAAGCCCGAACCACACCCGCGCAACCTGTCGCTCGGCGCATGGTGGGCGGACATGATCCAGATCCCGTGCATCGTCATGGCTGGATCCGACATCGCCTCGGTCGAAGCCGTGGGCGCCACAGGTGCCGAATTCGTGGCACTGTCGAGCGCCGTGTTTGCCGACGGCACCGATCCCAAGACAGCGGTCGCCAGCGCCAACGCGCTGCTCGACGAGACCGCGCCGCGCTTCGAGGACTGACGTGCCCTCGGCGAGGCTTCCCCTCCAGGCTCTGCTTGCGGTGCTGATGGTCCAGGCTGCCGCCGCGGAGACCATCCCCCTGCCGCAGCCCAAGCCGGAAATCGGCATCCACACCGACAAGCCGATCGACAAGCCATTGCCGCAGCCCGCCACCACGGCAGAACCGGCGCCGCTGCCGTCGGCCGACACGGTCAATCCCGACCGCTTCGGCGCAAAACCCGCCGACGCGGCCTATGGCGCCTTCCAGCGCGGTCTCTACAAGACAGCTTACAATTTGGCATTGGTCCGGGCGCAAAACGGCGATCCGGCGGCGCAGACCTTGGTGGCCGAGATCCTGTCGCGGGGGCTCGGTGTACCGGTCAATTCGGCGCAGGCGGCGAAATGGTACGCGCTGGCCGCCGAACAGGGTGTGCCGGAATCGCAGTTCCAGTATGCGCTGATGCTGCTCGACGGCCGCTATGTCAAAAAGGATGGAAAAGAAGCCTATGCCCTGATGCAGGCCGCCGCCGAAGCCGGCAACCGGCTGGCGCAATTCAATTTCGCGCAGATGCTGGTCCAGCAGGACCCCGGCGATGCCGGCATGGCCAAGGCGGTCTCCTACTATGAGCGCGCCGCCGCGACCGGCCTCGCGGACGCGCAATATGCGATGTCGCAGATCTACGCCAATGGCGTCGGCGGCAAGCCACGCGACGACGCCCAGGCAAGGCGCCTGCTGGCGCAGGCAGCCAGGCAGAACTACGACACCGCGCAGATCGATCTCGCCGCCTGGATGATCGAAGGCCGCGGCGGTGCGCGCGACCTGAAATCCGCCTTCGGCTGGATGAAGCAGGCGGCGGAAGGCGGCAATGTCGCCGCCCAGAACCGCCTGGCCAAGCTCTATATGCAAGGCATCGGCACCGATCCGGACCTTGTGCTTGCCGGCGCCTGGTACGTCGTCGCCCGTCGTGCCGGCCTCATCGACCCACAGATGGACGACTTCCTGCAGGGGCTGGACGACGACCAGACCAAGCAGGCGCTGCAGAAGGCCAACCGGCTGCCTTGACGGCGGTTCTCGCGGTCAACGCAAGTGTGACCTCGGCTCCCTGGCCTGGTTCCAACCTGCCCGCTCCCTTGCCTCTTCTGGCGATTTGTGGTCTTGGGAGCCCGAAATCGCTTTCCCAGCGAACATCCCATACCAACGGCGTGGCCGTTGGCATCATTCCGGATCATCTCATCATGGCCAAGATCAATGGCAACGAAATCCGTCCCGGCTATGTCATCGAGCATGATGGCGGCCTTTGGGTGGCGGTCAGGACCAACACCGTCAAGCCCGGCAAGGGCGGCGCCTACAATCAGGTCGAACTGAAGAACCTCATCAACGGCACCAAGCTCAACGAGCGCTTCCGCTCGGCCGAGACCGTCGAACAGATCCGGCTCGACCTGAAGGATTTTTCCTTCCTCTACGCGCAGGAAGACGCGCTGGTGTTCATGGACACCCAGAGCTACGAGCAGCTCGAATTGAACAAGGACTTCGTCGGCGATCGCGCCGCCTTCCTGCAGGACGGCATGATGGTGACGGTCCAGCTCTACGAAGAGCGGCCGATCGGCATTTCGCTGCCCGACTATGTGACGCTGACCATCACCGAGGCGGACCCGGTGGTGAAGGGCCAGACGGCGGCATCGTCCTACAAGCCGGCGATCCTGGAGAACGGCATCCGCGTCCTGGTGCCGCCCTTCATCGGCGCCGGCGAGCGCATCATCGTCGACACCAACGAAATCACTTACGTGCGCCGCGCCGACTGACGCATGTCGCCCAAAAGTGGCCGGTTCTGGGTCACCGACATGCATCGAGGCGGAGTTTAAAGCGCAGCACCGGGAAAAAGCACTATGGCACGCTCAGCCCTTCTCAACGTCATGGTCCAGGCCGCAATGAAGGCCGGCCGCTCGCTGTCGCGCGACTTCGGCGAAGTGCAGAACCTGCAGGTCTCGATGAAAGGCCCCGGCGACTATGTCAGCCAGGCCGACCGCAAGGCAGAGGACATCGTCTTTGCCGAACTGTCCAAGGCTCGGCCCGGCTATTCCTTCCTGATGGAAGAGCGCGGCGTGGTCGAAGGCGACGACGGCCAGCATCGCTGGATCGTTGACCCGCTCGACGGCACCACCAATTTCCTGCACGGCATTCCGCTCTTTGCCGTTTCGATCGCGCTGGAGCGCCAGGGCCAGATCGTCGCCGGCGTCATCTACAATCCGGCGATGGACGAACTCTACACCTGCGAACGCGGCGGCGGCGCCTTCATGAACGACCGCCGCTTGCGCGTCGCTGGCCGCATCAAGCTGGTCGACACCGTGATCGGCTGCGGCATGCCGCATCTCGGCCGCGGCCACCATGGCAATTTCCTCGTCGAACTGCGCAACGTCATGGCCGAGGTTTCCGGCGTCCGCCGCCTCGGCTCCGCCTCGCTCGATCTCGCCTATGTCGCCGCCGGCCGCATGGATGGCTTCTGGGAAACCGGCCTGTCGGCCTGGGACATCGCCGCCGGGCTGCTTTTGATCCGCGAGGCAGGCGGCTTCGTCTCCGACATGGACGGCGGCCAGGACATGCTCGATAACGGTTCGGTCGTCGCCGGCAACGAGGTCATCCAGCGCGCTTTGCTGAAGGTCGTGAAGAAGCCGCTCTCCTCCCGCTGACAGCCACGCCGCGCGGATGCGCCGCAGTCGCAAAACCGCAATGGAAGCTTGAAATACTGCCCGGCATGCGCCCAAATTGGAGGGCGCGGTGCAGGAACCCGGCTTAGTGAGAGACAACGAACCTTACCCCGATATCCCGTTCATCGGACGCTGGCACTATTCGCGTGCCGAGATGATCGCAGACGGTATCGTCCACGCGGTCGGCATCGTGCTGGCGATATCGGCCGGTTCGGCACTGCTGGCGCTGGCGGCGTTCCGTGTCGGACCGGGCGAATACATCGCCGCCGCCTTCTACGTGGTTTCGCTGCTCACCGTGCTCTCGGTGTCGATGACCTACAATCTGTGGCCGGTGTCGTCGCCGGCAAAATGGGTGTTGCGGCGTTTCGACCACGCCGCGATCTATCTGCTGATCGCCGCGACCTACACGCCTTTCCTGGCGCAGCTCGAAGGCTCGCCGCTGGCGCGCTGGATGATCGTGCTGGTCTGGACCGCGGCAGTGCTGGGCATTGCCATCAAGGTGTTCTTTCCCGGCCGTTTCGATCGGCTGGCGATCGGCTTCTATCTCGCCATCGGCTGGAGCGGCATCATCCTGGTCAAGCCGCTTGTCCAGACACTGCCGACGACATCGATAGCGCTGATCGTCGCCGGCGGCATCGTCTATTCCTGCGGCGTCATCTTCTTCGCCTGGAAGGGGCTGCGCTTCCACAACGCGCTGTGGCACGGTTTCGTCGTCACCGGCGCCGGCCTGCATCTGGCCGCCATGGTTGACTGTCTGGTCATCAATCGCCTCTGACACTATCGACGCGGCAATATTGCCAAGCGCCATTCAATTTGGTCACAATTCCGTTTAGAGTCGCGGTTTACGTGATCGGCGGCGGCATCGGAAACGGGGCACGGATGGCTTTTCTCAGATCCTTCGGCATGGGCAGACGTTCTGATGTCCTGATCTACGACCCGCATAAACTATCGAGCCCGCAGGTCTTTTTGCTGACCATGGTGATCTTCCTGGTCATCGTCGCCTTCATCGCCGCCATTCTGACCCGACAAATCTCGACCGCCTTTGGCAGCAATCCCGGCCTCAATGGCCTGATCGTCGGCGTGCTGGTGGTCGGCATCCTTTTGGCCTTCGCCCAGGTCGGGCGACTGTTTCGCGAGGTGCGCTGGGTCAACTCCTTCCGTGCCGGCTCTGAGACGACAGAACCGGTGCTGCTGGCGCCGATGAAGGCGATGATCGGCCGTTCCTCGGCGATGGCCTTCTCGACCAGTTCGATGCGCACCATGCTCGATTCCATCGCCACCCGCCTCGACGAAAGCCGCGACACCTCGCGCTATCTCGTCGGCCTGCTGGTGTTCCTCGGCCTGCTCGGCACCTTCTGGGGCCTGTTGAACACCATCGGCTCGATCCGCGAGACCATCGAATCGCTCGATCCCGGCACCGGTGACGCCGCCGCGGTGCTCGATTCCCTGAAGCAGGGGCTTTCCGCGCCGCTGGCCGGCATGGGCACGGCCTTCTCGTCCTCGCTGTTCGGCCTCTCCGGCTCGCTGGTGCTCGGCTTCCTCGACCTGCAGGCCGGCCGCGCCCAGACGCGCTTCTACACCGAACTGGAAAACTGGCTGTCCTCGGTGACCGACCTGTCGTCGGACATCGTAGTCGCCGACCCAGCCAAGACCGAATCCTCCGACGAGATCCGGGTGCTGTCGGAACGGCTGCGCAGCATGCAGGAGAATGGCGGCGGCTCCAACCCGCGCGTCGCCACCGCCATGGCCAATCTCGCCGACGGCATTTCCGGCCTGGTCAAGAACATGCGCTCGGAACAGCAGATCATGCGCGACTGGGTCGAGGCCCAGTCCGACGAGCAGAAGGCGATGCGCAACACGCTGGAAAAGATCGCCGATGCCTTGAAGAAGCCCGGGGTGCACTGAAGTGGCACTCGCCAGGGGCCGGCGCACCGATCGCCGCATCGACTACTGGCCGGGCTTCGTCGACGCGCTGTCGACGCTGCTTTTGGCGATTATGTTCCTGCTCACGGTCTTCGTGCTGGCGCAGTTCCTGCTGGGACGCGAAATCTCCGGCAAGGATACGGCACTCTCGCGCCTCAACTCCCAGATCAACGAACTGACGCAGCTGCTGGCGCTGGAGCGCTCGACGGCGCAGGACAAGGATGACTCGCTGGCCAATCTGCAGGCATCGCTGTCGGCGGCGGAAGCGGAAAGGAGCCGGCTCCAGCAATTGCTGGCGCAAGGTGCGGGCGCCGGCGACGCCGCCAACCAGCGCGCCGCGGCGCTCGGCGGCGAACTCGACAGCCAGCGCCAGATCAGCCAGCAGGCACTGAGCCAGGTCGAGATCCTCAACCAGCAGATCGCGGCACTGCGCAAGCAGATCGGCGCGCTCGAGGATGCGCTCAACGTCTCCGAAATCCGCGACCGCGATTCAAACACCAAGATCGCCGACCTCGGCCGTCGCCTCAACGTCGCACTGGCACAGCGCGTGCAGGAGTTGAACCGCTACCGCTCCGACTTTTTCGGCCGCTTGCGCGAAATCCTCGCCGACCGCGAGAACATCCGCATCGTCGGCGACCGCTTCGTCTTCCAGTCGGAAGTGCTGTTCCCGACCGGCTCCGAGGTGATCAACGATGCCGGCAAGGTCGAGATGAAGAAGCTCGCCGACGCCATCATCGAGTTGCAGAAGGAAATCCCGCCCGAGATCAACTGGGTGCTGCGCGTCGACGGCCACACCGACAACAAGCCGCTCTCCGGCGCCGGCCGCTACCGCGACAATTGGGAACTGTCGACGGCCCGTTCGACCTCGGTGGTGAAATTCCTGATCGAAAACGGCGTGCCTGCCAACCGGCTCGTCGCCGCCGGTTTCGGTGAGTTCCAGCCGCTCGATCCCGCCGACACCGAAGAGGCGCGCAACAAGAACCGCCGTATTGAACTGAAGCTCACCGAACGTTGATCCATCATCACGCGAACTCACGCGAACTTGTTCGTCGGCTCAACTCTAGGGCGCATATCGAGGCCGGCAAGGCCTGAAAAGATTATCTTTTTTTAATTACACATTGTCGCGGGGCGGTCCTAGCTTGCCGCCTGGGCCGAGAACCGCCGGCGATGAATCCCCGCTCATCGCGACGCGACGGAACCGGACGGCCCAAGGCCGGAAGGCGGGCGGACAACCGCCGCTTTCCTCTACAAGAGGAGACGCGTGATGCGCTCTTTCAAGACCTCGCTTAGAACTGCGACACTCACGGCGTTCCTCATCGCCGTTCCGCTTGCCGGCGCCTATGCCGCGGGCCATCACAAAGGCGCTCTCGACGCGACCGATCCGACCGACATGACTGGCCCGCGTGTCGAGGCGCTCATCCAACAGGTGCAGGGCGTGCATCAGGGCATCGTGGACGCGAGACAGGCCAACAACATCACCCCAGCCGTGGCGGAACGCCTGGAAATGCGCACGGCCTACATCGGTCAAACGGCCGAGAAAGTCGCCGCGTCCTATCATGGCAGGATACCGGCCGCGCAATACCATGACCTGTTGCGTCGTCTCGACAATATCGACCAGCGGTTGATGGTCGATACCGGCAGTGGTTTTTTGATAGGCGACGGCGCCGACGGCGGCAATTACCCGAACGGCTAAACGGTCCAAGAGGACGGCTGAAACGGTCCAAGAGGAAGGGACCGCCTGACGCCTTCGGGGGCCTCCCGCGGGCGTCCTTTTTACCAGCCGAGCCACACCGCGATCAGGGCAGCCGCCGCCGGCACGGTCTGGATGAACAGGATCTTGCGCCCGACCGTTGCCGCGCCATAGAGGCCGGCAATGGCCACGCAAGCCAGAAAGAAGACTTTGACCTGGAAACCGGCCGCACCAAGGTATAACCCCCAGATGAGCCCGGCGGCGAGGAACCCGTTGTAGAGTCCCTGATTGGCGGCGAGCACTTTCGAGGCACTGGCGAATTCCCGGGTCAGGTTGAAAGCCTTGTGTCCGCGCGGCGTGTCCCACAGCACCATCTCCAGATAGACGATGTAGGCATGGATCAAGGCCACCAGCCCGACCAGGATGTTGCCGATCATTTTTTCCCCCCTTGATGTGTTGCCGGCAGCATTTCATGCGCGGCCTCGCCTGCGCAAGGTGCATCTGCTGGACGGCGTCTGAGGGTTGCCAACGCCTTTGCGTTGGTATCTTTTCGCGCCGTCCCCAATCACGGAAGCCGCCATGTCCTTTCAGAAACTCGATAATCTCGGCCACAAGCTCGAAGCACTCGAGCATGCGCTGGCCATCCTCGGTGCCGACGAGGCCACCCACATGGCCGTCGGCGGCGGCGAGAAGCGTGCCGAGGCGATGTCGGCACTGGCCGGCATGTATCACACCAGGGCAACGGCGCCGGAGATAGCAGACTGGATCGCCGCGGCAGAGCAGGAAGCGTTGGGTGAAGAGCAGCGCACCGCGGTCTCGGAACTGCGGCGCCAATATACCAACCTGACCTGCCTGCCGGTCGAATTCGTCGAACGCCAGACGACCGCGCGCATGCGTTGCGAGCAGCTGTGGCGCGGCCTGCGCGGCAAGAACGACTGGGCAGGCTTCCAGCCGGCGCTGGAGGGCGTCGTGGCGCTGGTGCGCGAGGAGGCGGCGCTGCGTGCCGATGTGCTCGACCTAGCCCCCTATGACGCGCTGATGGAGCAATACGACCCCGGCAACCGCACCGCCGACATCACGCCAGTCTTCACCGACCTGAAGGCTTTCCTGAAAAGCTTCGTGCCGGAGGCGCTGGCTATCCAGGACGCACGGCTGCGCAAGCGCCCGCTGAAGCCGCTGTCGGGCACCTATGCGATCGACCGGCAGCGCGAGCTCGGCCTTGCCATGATGGCGTCGGTCGGCTTCGACCTGACGCACGGGTCGTTGTCGGTGTCGCACCACCCTTTCTGCGGCGGCGTGCCGAGCGACGTGCGCATCACCACCCGCTACAAGACGTCCGACTTCCTGTCGGCACTGATGGGCGTGCTGCACGAGACCGGCCATGCGCTCTACGAACAGAACCTGCCCAAGGCATGGTCGCAGTGGCCGCTCGGCAAGGCGCGCGGCATGGCCGTGCATGAAAGCCAGAGCCTGTTCGTCGAAAAACAGCTCGGCCGCAACCCGGCCTTCTGGAACTGGGCGCTGCCGGTGGTTGAAAAGCATCTCGGTGAGGCCTGGTCGCTCGACGATATCCTGCCGCATGTGCATCGCGTCGAGCGCGGCCTGATCCGTGTCGATGCCGACGAGGTGACCTACCCCCTGCATGTCATCCTGCGCTACGAACTGGAGCAGGAGCTCGTCGCGGGCCGGCTGGAGGTCGCCGACCTGCCCGAAGCCTGGGACGCCAAGATGCGCGATTACCTCGGTCTTTCCACCATCGACAATCCGGCCGACGGGCCGATGCAGGACGTGCATTGGCCAGGGGCCGCCTTCGGCTATTTCCCCTCCTATACGCTGGGCGCGATGATGGCGGCGCAGCAATGGGCGGCGCTGACGCGGGATCATCCTGCCGCCGATGACGATCTCGCCAAAGGCAATTTCGAGGCGATCAACGAGTGGCGCCGCAAAAAAATCTGGTCGCAGGGATCACGCTGGTCGACGCCGGATCTGCTCGAACGCGCCACCGGCGAAAAGCTCAACGCTACCTATTTCGTGAACCATCTGAAGCAGCGCTACGGAACCGCGTAGAGCGGCACATCAGGAACGTAGTTGGTTCTGACTACTCCGCCGCGCCCCTGAAAGCAGTGGCGCCGGTTTCGAACTGCAGCTTGGCCAGCCGCGCATAGATGCCGCCCTTGGCGACAAGGCTTTGATGCGTGCCTTCCTCGACGATCGAGCCGCCATCCATGACCAGGATCCTGTCGGCCTTCAGCACCGTTGCCAGGCGGTGGGCGATGACGATCGTGGTGCGGCCCTGCATCAGGCGTTCCAACGCCGTCTGCACCAGCGTCTCGCTTTCGGCGTCGAGTGCCGAGGTGGCCTCGTCGAGCAGCAGGATCGGCGCGTCGCGCAGGATGGCACGGGCGATCGCCACCCGCTGGCGCTGGCCGCCGGACAGCGTCACGCCGCGCTCGCCAACCTGGCTGTCATACCCGTTCTTGAGCTTGAGGATGAATTCGTCGGCAAGCGCATCCTTCGCCGCCGTCTCGATCTCGGCCTTGCTGGCTCCTGGCCGGCCGAAACCGATATTGTCACGCGCGCTTGCCGCGAAAATGGTGACGTCCTGCGGCACGATCGCGATGCGCTGGCGGACCGAAACGGGATCGGCCTCGCGCACGTCGACGCCGTCGATCAGGATCTTGCCTGTTTCGGGATCGTAGAAGCGCAGGATCAGTGAAAACACCGTGCTCTTGCCGGCCCCTGACGGCCCGACGATCGCCACCGTCTCGCCCGGCATGACCTGAAAGCTCAAGCCATGCACGGCGGCACGGTCCGGCCTTGCCGGGTAGGAGAAGGAGACATTGTCGAAGGCGATCGCGCCCTTGGCGACGGCCGGCAGCGGCTTCGGAGCGGCGGGAGCCTGGATCGCCGGCTTCTCGGCCAGGATCTCGGTCAGCCGTTCGGCAGCACCCGCCGCTTGCGCAAGCTCGCCCCAGACTTCGGACAACGCGCCCAGCGCGCCGGCGGCGAACACCGAATAGAGCAGGAACTGACCGAGCGTACCCGGCGATATCGAGCCTTCGAGCACGTCGCGCGAGCCAAACCACAGCACCGCCACGACGGACGAGAAGATGGTGAAAATGGCGAAGAAGGTAAGGAAGGAGCGCGCGAAGATCGAGGAGCGTGCCGCCTCGAAAGCGGCTTCCACGGCAGCCGAGAAGTGCCCGGTGACCAGCTTCTCATTGGTGAAGGCCTGCAGTGTGCGCACCGCGCCGATCTGTTCGCTGGCATAGGCGGTGGCATCGGCCAGCGTATCTTGCGCCTGGCGTGATTTGCGCCGCACCGAATGGCCGAAAGCGACCAGCGGCAGCACGATGACGGGTATCGCTGCGATGACCAGGCCCGACAGTTTCGGACTGGTGATGACCATCATCCCCACCGCGCCGAGACCAAGGATGACATTGCGCAGCGCCACCGAGGCCGTCGCTCCGACCGCCGACTTGACCTGCGTCGTGTCGGCGGCAAGCCGCGACACGATCTCGCCTGACTGGGCGGTGTCGAAAAAGGCAGGCGACAGCGTCGTCACATGGGCAAACACATCGCGCCGGATATCGGCGACGACGCGCTCGCCCAGCGTGATGACGAAATAGTAGCGGCCGGCGGATGCCGCCGCCAGCAGGGCGGCCATCGCCACCAGGGCGGCGAAATATTCGGCAATGAAGGTAGTGCTGGCCGACGAGAAGCCATGATCGATCATGCGTCGCACCGCCAGCGGCAGCGCCAGCGTGGTTGCCGCCGCGATGACCAGCGAGATAATGGCGCCGACGACCAGCGTGCGGTAATGCGTGATGTACGGGAACAGGCGCCGGAGCGGCTTGAGCGAACGCCGGCGCTCGTCTGCGCTGGTGATTTGCGCCATCCCGATGTTTCCTCCAGCCGCCCTTGGGGTCCGCGCCTCAATATGCGCTTGCCGCGGCCTTGTGATTCAATTCCGGCTGATGTATAGGCTCGCCGACCGTTTTAGAAGCCGTGGCTCCTCAATAGCTGCGGCTTCGAGTTTTAAAAAGAGGCGCATCGACGCAGGCTTATGCCCGTCGGCAGCGCCGGCAAGCCAGGAACCGAGCCATGAAGAGCGCTATTCATCCCGACTACCACACCATCAAGGTCGTCATGACCGATGGCACCGAATACACGACCCGTTCGACCTGGGGCAAGGAAGGCGATACGATGAACCTCGATATCGACCCGACCACCCACCCGGCCTGGACCGGCGGCCAGCAGACCCTGCTCGACCGCGGCGGCCGCCTGTCGAAGTTCAAGAAGCGTTTCGAAGGTTTCGGCATCTAATTGCATGTCGCCCAAAAGTGCGAAGCGGTTTTGGGATAACGACTGCATCAAGTAAGAACTTAAGCCAAACGACCTTTCGCAGATCAAAAACCCGCCTCCGTGGCGGGTTTTTTGTTGCGGCGCGGCGCTACTCGGCCAGCAATTCCCTCAGCGCCATGCGCTTGTAGGCGGCGACCAGCCTGTCGCCCTCCTGGCGCTCGACCGAGATCGCCAGCCGCATGGCGGCCTCGCCCATCTGCCAGACCAGAAACGCCGTGGTTTCCAGTGTCGCCGGATCGACCGCCGGCCGCAGCCGCCTCAGCACCGCGGTGAGGAATTCGGCGTTGGCGCGGCTGTCGGCGAGTTCGAGCTGGCGCAGTGCCTTGTCGGCCTGCGTGCCCGACCAGATGTCGCGGATCACCGGCTCCGCCAGGAACAGCCCGTAGTAGATATCGACCAGTTCCGAAAACGCCCGGCCCAGCCCTTCGGCATCGCTGACATCGGCGAGTGCGGCTGAGATGCAGGCCTGGCTTTCGGCGGTGTAGCGCTCGGCCAGCGCCCAGATGATCGCCCGCTTGTCCGGAAAGAACTGGTAGAGCGACCCGATCGACACCCCAGCGCGCTCCGCCACCTCACCCATGCGCACGGCATCGCTGCCTTGCTCGGCGATCAGCGCCGAGGCAGCCGCCAGCATGCGCTCGACCCGCTCGCGGCTGCGCTGCTGGCGCGGCGCCCGGCGCGGTGAAGCAAGCTGCTCCTGTGCGGAAACGAGGGCTGCCGCGTCTTCCATGACTGACTCCAAGTGCATCAAAATCGCTTGACTCACAAAATACGAGGGTTTATCACGTTTTGCAAATATGAGGATTACTCACGTTTTGATGCGAAGGAAACACAACGGGCATATGGAGCAACTGACATGATCGCGAAACTTCTTCCTACTCTCATCTTCATCGTCGCACTCGGCTCTGGCGTCGTCGGCGGCGTCTTCTTTGCTTTCTCCAGCTTCGTCATGCCGGGCCTCGCCCGCATGCCAGGCGCAAGCGGCATTGCCGCGATGAATTCGATCAATGTCACAGCTGTGACCCCGCTGTTCATGACAGCGCTGTTCGGCACGGCGCTCGTCTGCATCGTTGTCGCCATCGGTGCGGTGATTGGCTGGAGCCAGCCGGGTTCGCTCTGGCTGATTGCCGGCAGCCTGCTCTATCTCATCGGCATCGTGGTGGTGACGATGATCTTCAACGTCCCGCTGAATGATGCGCTCGCCGCCGTCGATCCAGCCAGCAGCAATGGCGCAGCCCTGTGGCCACGCTACCTCAATGAATGGGTGATGTGGAACCATGTCCGCGCCATCAGCGGCATGGCCGCGCTGGCATCCTTCTGGTTCGCCACGCGTTGACGACGATGGAGCGACCGATGAAGGATCAATACGCAAAGATGGCCTTCGGCATGGCAATCGGAGTTGGTGTCGGTGCCGCGATCGGCACCGCTCTGGATGAGCTTCCGATGGGCGTCGCCGTGGGTATTGCGATTGGTGCCGCCGTCGGTGCGTGGCGACGCAAGTGACGGCAGCGCTGGCGACCCCTATGCCTTTGTCTTCCGATCGGAATGACCGAGGTCGCGATCCGGGTCGATGACGTCGCGGACCAGTTGCTTCAGTTTGGCCGCGTCCGGAAAACCGCCGTCGCGCTTGCGGTCCCAGACCAGCACGTCATTGCAGCTGATGGTGAAGATGCCCCCAGTGCCGGGCACCAATGTCACCTCGCCGAGATCGGTGCCGAAGGTCGACAGCAGTTCCTGAGCCATCCAGCCGGCGCGCAGCAGCCAATGGCACTGCGTGCAGTAGGTGATGCGGATGGCGGGGAGTATCTGCTCGCTCATGCCGGGCTTCCGCTCATGCCGCGCTGAGCTTGGCCATCGTCTCGTCGTCGACTTCAAAGTTGGCGTAGACGCTCTGCACGTCGTCGTCGTCCTCGAGCGTGGCAACCAGCTTCATCAGCGACTGTGCCCGGTCCTCGTCGACCGGAATATTGTTTTGCGGCTTCCAGATCAGCTTCACCGATTCCGCCTCACCGAGTGCGCCTTCCAGCGCCTTCGAGACCTCGCCGAGATTTTCGAAGGCGCAATAGATCGTGTGGCCTTCCTCATCCGACTCGACATCATCGGCGCCGGCTTCGATTGCCGCGTCCATGACCTTGTCGGCACTGCCTGCGGAGGCCGGATAGTAGATCTCGCCGGCACGGTCCCACATGAACGACACCGAGCCGGTTTCACCGAGCGCTCCGCCGGCCTTGGTAAAGGCGGCGCGCACATTCGACGCCGAACGGTTACGGTTGTCGGTCAGCGCTTCGACGATGACGGCGACGCCGCCCGGGCCATAGCCCTCATACCGCACGGCTTCGTAGTTCTCGGCGTCGCCCATCGAGGCCTTGTTGACGGCACGCTGGATGTTGTCCTTCGGCATCGACACCGCCTTGGCGTTCTGGATCGCAAGGCGCAAGCGCGGGTTCATCGATGGATCGGGCGTCCCGCTCTTGGCGGCGACGGTGATTTCGCGCGCCAGCTTGGAAAACATTTTCGACCGCACCGCGTCCTGGCGGCCCTTGCGGTGCATGATGTTCTTGAACTGTGAATGGCCAGCCATGGTGTCGTCTTCTCGGCTAGAGCATCCCGAAGCGAAGCGATCTGACCTCGTCTTCCGCATGCCCGAATTCAAAATTTCAGAGCGTCCCAGGTGCAACTCGTGGAAGCACGGCGTTCTCTGTCGGAATGGCCGGCTTATAGATAAATCGGCTCAATTCGTCCAGCCGCACCGCGCAAGACATGGCACTGCATGGCATGCTGCGGCCGCTCACGCCTCGAGGTCCGACTTCAGCCGGTCGATGATGCTGAGCGCATGTCCGGCATACTGGCTGATCCAGCGGTCGTGGATCTGCTTGATCGGCAGCGCGTTGAGATGGTTCCAGCGCTCGCGGCCGTCGCGCCGCGCAACGATCAGGTCGGCCTCCTCCAATACCTTGAGATGCAGCATGACGGTGCAGCGATCGATGTCGGGAAAGGCCTCGCACAGCATGCCGGTCGTCTTCGGCGCGTCCTTCAGCTGATCCAGTATTTCACGCCGGCGCGGATGCGCCAGCGCCTTGAAAACATTGTCGTCTTGCGATCGGCTTGACATGTTATGTTTCTATAACATATTGTTGGGCCGATCAAGGGAAGGAGTTGTGGATATGTCACTTGGATTCAGTGTTTCCGGACGCATCGGCAAGCCGGTCGCCGACGTCTTCGACGCAGTCGTCAATCCGAAGAAACTGAGCGGCTACTTCACCACGATCGGCGGCGCCAGCGCCCCGCTGGAAGCTGGCGCCGGCGTCGTCTGGTGGGGCAAGGTGCCGGTCGAGGTCGACGAAGTGGTCAAGGACAGCCGCATCGTGCTGCGCTGGGATGCCACCGACGCCGACGGCAAACCCGCCTACAAGACCCGCATCGAGATGAATTTCGAGCCGCTCGACGACGGCGGCACCTTCGTCACCATCGCCGAGAGCGGTTGGCAAGAAGGCGCGGTCGGCCTGAAGAAGTCCTACCTCAATTGCGAGGGCTGGTCGCAGATGCTGGCCTGCATGAAGGCCTATGTCGAATA
Source organism: Mesorhizobium sp. M1342 (assembly GCF_040317955.1). Lineage (NCBI taxonomy): Bacteria > Pseudomonadati > Pseudomonadota > Alphaproteobacteria > Hyphomicrobiales > Phyllobacteriaceae > Mesorhizobium > Mesorhizobium sp. M1342. The sequence goes on from NZ_JAMYLI010000013.1 coordinate 95,665, forward strand.
CGGCATCAATTTGCGCGACGGCTACTACCGCAGCGAGATGAAGGGCGAACCCGCCAACGAGACCAATATCTGAGCGGCCCCCATATCTCACCGCCAGGGAGCAAGACGGAGGTCAACGATGAAGAAAGTAACGCCATTCCTGATGTTCGAGGGCAAGGCCGAAGAGGCAATGACGCTCTATTGCGAGACCATTCCTGACAGCGGCGTCCTTGACGTCACAAATTACGGCCCCGGCGAAGATGGCTCGGACGGAACGGTCAAGCTGGCGCGCGTGTCGATCGCTGGCCTGGAAGTCATGGTCTTCAACAGCCCCGTGCACCACGCCTTCACGTTCACGCCGTCGGTCTCGCTCTATGTGGACTGTTCCTCTGGGGACGAACTGAACCGAATTGTCGAGACACTGGCAAAGGACGGCGGGTTTCTGATGCCGCCCGACAATTACGGCTTCAGCCGCCGCTTCGCATGGCTGAACGACAGGTTCGGGGTCTCCTGGCAGGTCAATCTCGCATAACCAGCCTGGGCAAAGCCGACCAACAACAGCTGAACACGACAAGGGAGCCAGCTATGACCGCGAAGATCACCGGCGGCATCAACATCGCCATGAAGGTGCCGCCGCACCAGTATCAGGCGACGATCGCCTTCTACCGCGACGTCGTCGGCCTGAAGCCTTTCACGGACAAGGCGCCGGCCATCGGCTTCGAGCTTGGCCCCAACCGTCTGTGGATCGATAAGGCGCCGATGATGAGCCAGGCCGAGGTATGGCTGGAGCTGTTCACCAAGGATTTCCCCATGGCTGCGGATCATTTAGCCAAGGCCGGTGTTGTGCGTTGCGATGCCATCGAGCCCTTGGGCGAGGGCTTCCGCGGCGGCTGGATCACCAACCCGGCCAACATTATTCACATGCTGCGCGAACCGGACGCCTGGTGAACGCCAAGCCTCGAAAGGAGCATCCGATGGAGATCCGCGAAAAACCAATCGCCGAAGCCGGCATGCTGATCCGGCGGCCTGTCGCCGAGGTGTTCGAGGCCATCGTCGACCCCGCCATTACAACGAAATTCTGGTTCACTCATGGCAGCGGCCGGCTGGACAGCGGCAAGCAGATCCGCTGGGAATGGCGCATGTACGGCGTGTCGACGATGGTCGACGTCAGCGAGATCGTCGCGAACGAAAAGATCGTCATGCAATGGAGCGATCCGCCGACCACCGTGGTCTGGACCTTCACGGAAATGCCTGGCGAGACGACCTTTCTCGAGGTTCGCAATTTCGGCTTTGCCGGCGATGGCGACGAGCAGGTGAAAGAGGCCGTCGGCTCAACCGGCGGCTTCACGCTGGTGCTGGCTGGCGCCAAGGCGTGGCTGGAACAAGGCCTGACGCTCGGCCTGATCGGCGACCGTCATCCGAAGGGCGTGCCAGGACATTAGGTATTCAGGGTCTGCCTAATGCCCGCCGCCCGACTTCTTGCGCCGCCGCGCCAGCATGTTGAGCCCCTCGACCAATGCCGAAAAGCCCATCGCCGCATAGATGTAGCCCTTGGGCACATGGTAGCCCATGCCGTCTGCGATCAGTGTCATGCCGATCATCAGAAGGAAGCCCAGCGCCAGCATGACAATGCTCGGGTTCTTGGCGATGAAGTTGGCCAGCGGCCCGGCCGCCAGCATCATCACGCTCACTGCCACGATCACGGCGATGTACATGATGGCGATCTCGTCGGTCATGCCGACGGCGGTGATGATCGAATCGATCGAGAAGACCAGGTCGAGCAGCAGGATCTGGAAGATCGCGCCGGCAAGGCTGATCTGCAGCGTCTCGCCCATCATCGTATCCTTGTGGTCGTCGGGATCGACCGTGTGATGGATCTCCTTGGTCGCCTTCCAGACCAGGAACAGGCCGCCGGCGATCAGGATCAGGTCGCGCCAGGAAAAACCGTGGCCGAAGGCCGTGAACACCGGCGTGGTCAGCTGGACGATGATCGAAATGGTGGCCAGCAGCACCAGCCGCATGATCAGCGCCGCCGAGATGCCGAGCCGGCGGGCACGGGCTCGTTGTGCTTCCGGCAGCTTGTTGGTCAGGATCGAGATGAAGATCAGATTGTCAATGCCGAGCACGACCTCGAGCACAATCAGCGTCAGCAGCGCGACCCAGGCGGTCGGGTCGGACACGAATTGAAAATGCGGCGCCAGGAATTCGATGAGCTGCATGGAGGTCGTCCCCTCTTTTAACGATCTAGAGCAGTGTCGCCGGCAGTTAGGTACTAAGCGTGCCTATATCAATGTCACGACCAGAAGGACGGTGCGGTTTCTTCCAGCCGTGGCCCGCGACGAAACGGCGCGATCCGCTCGGTCAGCCCTGTGCGGTCGGAAATATCGACACCAACGCCGCACAAGGTCGCCGGTCCGGTCGCCGCCTCGAAGCGGCCTTTCGGCACCTTCGACAGGAACCGGTTGAGCGGCTCCTCCTTGTCCATGCCGAGCGAGGAATCGTAGTCCCCGCACATGCCGGCGTCGGACATATAACCGGTGCCGCCGTTGAGGACCTGGTGATCGCCGGTCGGCTGGTGGGTGTGGGTGCCGACGACGAGGCTGGCGCGGCCGTCGACGAAATGCGCGAAGCACATCTTTTCCGAGGTCGCCTCGGCGTGGAAGTCGATAATCACGGCATCCGCCTGCTCGCCGAGCGGACAGGCGGCAAGCTCGCGTTCGCCGGCCTGGAACGGATCGTCGAGCTCGGGATGCATGAACACCCGGCCCATGATGTTGGCGACCAGCACGCGCGCGCCGCTCCTGGCGATATAGACACCGGAGCCGCGCCCGGGCGTGCCCTTGGGAAAGTTGGAGGGACGCAGGAAGCGCTCTTCACGCGGCGCGAAGGCAAGCGCGTCGCGCTGGTCCCAGACATGGTTGCCGGTGGTGACGACATCGGCACCGGCGGCGATCGTCTCGCGAAAAATATCTTCGGTGATGCCGAAGCCGCCCGCGGCGTTCTCGCCATTGACGATGACGAAATCGAGTTTGAAGTCGGAGATCAGGCCGGGCAGTTGTTCCCACACCGCCGTCCGTCCTGTCTTTCCAACCATGTCACCGAGGAAGAGAAGTCTCATATGATCCCGCACCGAAGGTCAGCGAAAGCTGCATGACGCCAGTGAAGATCATGCGTCCCTTGTACTTATCTACAATTTTGGCGCGAAGCGGCGCAACCCGCTCTCGGTCAGTATTTCCGGAATGACGACGTCATGTTCCTCATCCGGCACCATTGCCACCTCCTGGCAGTCGAAGGCGATGCCGACCAGCCGCGGCGGCTGTCCCTTGTCGATCAGCTTGGCGATGGCGCGGTCGTAATAGCCGGCACCATAGCCGATGCGATGGCCGCGCGCATCGAAAGCGGCGAGCGGCACCAGCATCACAGAGGGGTCGAGCACCTCGGCTTCCTCGTGAGGGCCGACCGTGCCGAAACCCATCTCGACCATCGGCGCGCCGCGCACCAGTTCGCGAAAGACAATGGTGGTCTTGTCGAGAATGGCCGGCAGGCAAAGCCGCGCGCCCTTTTCACGCAAGGCAAACATCAACGGCCGAACGTCGACTTCAGAACGCATCGGCCAGAAGCCGGAAACGATCTGGCCTGGCTCGACATGGAGATGATCGCGTGCCGTCTCTGCCATTTCAAGCGCGACCTCCACCCGCCAGAACTCATCGAGCGCATCGCGGCGTCCGAGGGCCTCACGGCGAAGCTGCTTTTTCAGGTCTTTGAGAGAGGTCATGCAGCCAGGGTAGAAAAGGTCAGATCTGGATGGAGTTTTGGGAGCGACGTTTTCCACCGCAATCATCCACCGAAATGCGGGACGCGTGGCAATAAGTGACGATCCACACAACCGGTGGAGAGAGCGATCCCGGGAACCTACAAAGTAGGTGGGCGCCGTGTGAGAAAACCCACGGGTCTTCCCAGGGACAGCTCCCTAAGGATCGTTAAGGCCCCGGGGAAAATGTTCTCCTGCCGGGAAGCACAGACCGTCCCGCCCAATATAGGCTGCCGGCCGGCTAAGCGCCAGTGAGACGGGCATATGTTTCCATCAGGGTTCAAGCCCATTCGTCGCGGCCGGCGCACCCTTGCACAGGGTGAGCCGCGTCCTTACGGTTGCCATGACGAACCGAGGAGCAAGAATGCGTTTCGAAGGCACGGCGGCCTATGTCGCCGACAAGGATCTGATGGTGGCCGTCAACGCGGCGATCGCGCTGGAGCGGCCCTTGCTGGTCAAGGGCGAGCCAGGCACCGGCAAGACGGAACTGGCCCGCCAGGTGGCGTCAGCACTTGGCCTCGACCTCATCGAATGGCACGTCAAGTCGACCACCAGGGCGCAGCAGGGCCTTTACGAATATGACGCCGTCTCGCGCCTGCGCGACAGCCAGCTTGGTGACGAGCGCTTCAACGACATCAGGAACTACATCAAGCGCGGCAAGCTCTGGGAGGCGTTCGCCGCCGGCAGGAAGGTCGTGCTTTTGATCGACGAGATCGACAAGGCCGACATCGAATTCCCCAACGACCTCCTGCAGGAACTCGATCGGATGGAGTTCTTCGTCTACGAGACCGGCGAAACCATCCGCGCCGCCGTCAGGCCGATCGTCATCATCACCTCCAACAACGAGAAGGAGTTGCCGGACGCGTTCCTGCGCCGCTGCTTCTTCCACTACATCCGCTTTCCCGACGTCGACACGCTGCACAGAATCGTCGATGTCCACTATCCCGGCATCAAGCAGAACCTGGTGCGCGCGGCGCTGACCCAGTTCTACGAAATCCGCGACGTGCCCGGCTTGAAGAAGAAGCCGTCGACCTCCGAGGCGCTCGACTGGATAAGGCTGCTGGTCGCCGACGACATCGCGCCGGAAGATCTGCGCGCCGATCCGAAGAACGCCCTGCCCAAGTTGCATGGCGCATTGCTGAAGAACGAGCAGGACGTGCATTTGTTCGAGCGGCTGGCGTTCATGGCACGAAGGCAGCAATAGGTAGCAGCAGCGCTTTCCTTTCTGTGGACCGTTGCCGGCAGCCGAACAGGCAGGCAGCTTCGGCCAAACCTTAAGAGGAGATGACATGGCTGAGATTATCGTCCGCCCGCTCGCGCAGTCCGACCGCGCCGATTGGCGGCGGCTGTGGACCGACTACCTCACCTTCTATGAGACGAAGCTGCCGGAAGAGGTCTACGCCATCACCTGGAAGCGGCTGTTCACCGAGGGTGAGTTCGAGCCGAAAGGCTTCATCGCCACGCTGGACGGCAAGGCGGTAGGGCTCACCCACTATCTCTACCACCGCTCAGGCTGGTCGGAAAAAAACAACTGCTATCTGCAGGACCTGTTCGCCGACCCTGACATGCGCGGCAAGGGCATAGGCGCGGCGCTAATCGAGGCAGTAAGACAAGAAGCCGCGAAAATCGGCGTCAAGAACGTTTACTGGATGACGCACGAAACCAACACCACCGCGCGCAAACTCTACGACCATGTCGCGCGCCGCACCGGCTTCATCGAGTATGATCTGCTGTAGATAGACAATGTTCATCCCCTTCTTCCTCGAACTGAAGGCCGCGCGTGTTCCCGTTTCGCTCAGGGAATATCTGTCGCTGCTGGAGGGACTGGAAGCCGGGCTGGTCGACTACGACGTCGAAGGTTTTTATTACCTCGCCCGTGCGGTGCTGGTGAAGGACGAGCGCCATATCGACCGCTTCGACCAGGTGTTTGCGCATGTCTTCAAGGGCATCGAAGCGCTGGGCGGGCCGGATGCCGTCGATGTCGCTGACATTCCCGAGGAATGGTTGCGCCGCATCGCCGAAAAGCACCTGACCGACGAAGAGAAAAAACTGGTCGAGGCGCTGGGCGGTTTCGAGAAATTGATGGAGACCTTGAAGCAGCGGCTGGACGAGCAAAAAGGCCGCCACCAGGGCGGCTCGAAATGGATCGGCACCGGCGGCACCTCGCCCTTCGGTGCCTATGGGTACAATCCCGAAGGTGTGCGTATCGGCCAGCATGAAAGCCGCAACCGCCGCGCGGTGAAGGTGTGGGACAGACGTGAGTTCAGGAATTTCGATGATGCCGTCGAACTCGGCACCCGCAACATCAAGATCGCGCTGAAGCGGCTGCGTCGCTGGGTGCGCGAAGGCGCCGAGGAGGAATTCGACCTGCCCGGCACCATCCACGCCACCGCCGAACATGGCTATCTCGACGTGCAGACGCGGCCCGAACGGCGCAACGCGGTGAAGCTTTTGATGTTCTTCGATGTCGGCGGCTCGATGGACGACCACATCAAGAGCGTCGAGGAGCTGTTCTCGGCCGCCCGCGCCGAATTCCGCCAGCTCGAATATTTCTATTTCCACAACTGCCTCTATGAGGGTGTGTGGAAGGATAATCGCCGCAGGCATGCCGAGGTGATTCCGACCTTCGACCTCCTCCACAAATATGGCCCGGACTACAAGGTGATCGTCGTCGGTGACGCCTCGATGAGCCCTTACGAGATCGCTCATCCCGGCGGTTCGGTCGAGCACTGGAATCCGGAGGCAGGCAGTGTCTGGCTCGGCCGTCTGCTGCAGCAATGGCCGAACGCGGTATGGCTGAACCCCGAAGACCCCAAGAACTGGGGCTACACCCATTCGATTGCGATGATCCGCGACATCTTCGGCGGCCGCATGTTCCCGCTGACTTTGGCCGGGCTTGAGGGCGCGACCAGGCAGCTTTCAAGAAAACACTGAAAGACTGACAGGAGATCCGATGACCTGCTTTCTCTGCCTGCAATGCGGCGTCCAGTTCGCGGCGACAGAGACGCCTCCAAAACATTGCCCGATCTGCGAGGACGAGCGCCAATATGTGCGCTGGGAAGGGCAGGCGTGGATCACGCCGGAGGAACTTGCTGAAGGGCATCGGCTTGTGATGAAGGATGATGCCGGCGTTCTCGCCTTCGGCATCGAGCCGCGCTTCGCCATCGGCCAGCGGGCGCTGCTGGCACAGACGCCACACGGCAACGTGCTGTGGGACTGCGTTTCGATGGTCAGCGACGAGGCGGTGGCCGAGATCAACCGCCGCGGCGGCCTGACGGCGATCGCCATCTCGCATTGCCATTATTATTCGGTGATGGTCTGTTGGAGCGAGGCGTTTGGCGGCGTGCCGATCTATCTCCACGCCGATGACCGCCAGTGGATCATGCGGCCGCACAAGGCGATCGTCAGTTGGGAAGGCGAGACGCTCTCGATCAACCCGTCGTTGACCCTCATCCGCTGCGGTGGCCACTTTGCCGGCGGCCAGGTGCTGCACTGGAAACGCGATGACGGCGACGTCTTGCTGGCCGGCGATATCCTGCAGGTGACGCCGACGCGCCGCCATGTCAGCTTCATGTACAGCTATCCGAACTACATTCCGCTCAATGCAGCGGCCGTGCGCCGCATCGCGGCGGCGCTGGAGCCATTCGCGTTCGACCATATCTACGGCGCGTGGTGGAACCAGAACATCATCGGGGGCGCAAAAGCGGCGTTGGCTGGCTCGGTCAATCGCTATCTGGCGGCGATCGCATGAGAACCCAATCGAAAATGCGGGAAAATGCCGTAACAAATGCCTATCTTGGTGCGAATATGAGGTTGCAATCCGCGCATGACCCCGAACCTCCGGTTCGGAAAGGATCATGCGCAAAACCAAAGTGCTATAGCGTCCCTGCGCGTCCGATGGACGCGCGGCGCTGTAGGAGCGAGCCGGCAAGGCTGAGGAGATCACATGGACACCCACACCTACCCTGTAACTCGCACCGACGCCGAATGGCGCGCCCGGCTGACGCCCGAGCAGTATGCCGTCATGCGCGGTCACGGCACCGAGCGGCCGGGAAGCTGCGCTTTGCTCTACGAGAAGCGCGCCGGCACCTTTTCCTGCGCCGGCTGCGACCAGCCTTTGTTCGAATCCAAGCTGAAGTTCGAGAGCGGCACCGGCTGGCCGAGCTTCAACGACCCGGTGCCGGGCTCGGTCGAAAACACCGTCGACCGCAGCTACGGGATGGTTCGCACCGAATGCCATTGCGCCCGCTGCGGCAGCCATCTCGGCCATGTCTTCGAAGACGGCCCGCCGCCGACCGGCCTGCGCTATTGCATCAACGGCGTGGCGCTGAAATTCGAGCCCTCGGCTTGAGCCATCCGGGTTCGACACTATAGGGCGGCATCTGTCGCCCTTTTCGTTTAAATATCCGTCGCCCCCCTCTGGGCAGACGATCAGACCACGATCATCGCCACCAGCCACAGCGTGGCGCCAAGCGTCATCATCCAGGCCTTGGCCCCGGGAATCTTTTCGGTGGTCCGCCACACCGCCAAAGTCAGGAACAGGCTGTAGGGCACCGACGCGAAATGCACTGCCAGCACAAGCCCGAGCGGCAACTTCAATCCGAGCAAGACGAGCGCCAGCACCGATGCGGCGATGCTGACCGCGGTGCCGACGAGGACAAGGTCGCGCCAGAACAGCCGATCGAGCGGCACCTGGCCTTGCCAGCGTGAGCGGAAAAAGGAGCCGATACCTTCTGGCAACACCGGATGTCTATCCCTGCCCCAGGACTTCGGTTACCGCACGCTCGAAGCGCGAACATTCGGTCACCAGCCAGTCGGCCATGGCTGGCCAGTTGTCCTCGGCATAGCAGTTCACCCGCCACATCGAATTGATGCCGAGGCCCTCGCAACTCTGTTCCGGCCTGAGCTTCAGCCTGTCTTCGATTTCACGCTGAAACGGCTTCAGCCGCGACCAGGCTTGCGTGGCGCCGAACTTCTCGTTGCGACCGAAGAAGACGCCGACCTGGCTCTGCGCCGGCGCGACATACATGGAAAGGACCAAGGCGAAGTCGGGCAGCCCGCGCTGCCAAAACCAGGGTCCGCGCCGCGCCATCAGAGCCCTTTCTTCCGGATGCCGCTCAGCGAACAGCGTCCAGAAGCCGCGCTGGCGGAATTCAGAGGCGCGGCGGGCGCCGAAGTCGAATTCGCTCATGGCTCAAACCGTATCTCCGGCAACCGTGTCGGTGCCGGGGCCGGCTGATCTTACACCATGCCGAGCGCGGCCTTGTACAGATCGAGGATGGTTTCCTCTTCCTGCCGCTCGGCCTGGTCCTTCTTGCGCAGCCGGATGATCGTGCGCATCGCCTTGGTGTCGAACCCAGTGCCCTTGGCCTCGGCGAACACTTCCTTGATATCGTCGGAAATGGTTTTCTTCTCTTCCTCGAGCCGCTCTATGCGCTCGATGAAGGCACGCAGCTGGCCGGCGGCAACAGTCTGGCTGGTATCGGTGATATCGTCGGCCATATTTTTCTCCAAAAGCGTCGGCTCCGCGACTCGCGGACGACTGCGGCAAAATTTGAGCCGGTTCGATGCCCGACCGGCGGCGGCGGGTCAAGCCGTTATCGACCAAGCCACGCGGGCTGCCGCCAGAAGCCGACAACCGGTCCGTTTTGCGAACTCTAATTGAAAGCGATCAGCAGATCCTTGGCATCGATCTGGTCGCCCGCCTTGACCAGCACCTCGGCAACGGTGCCGTCGCGCTCGGCATGCAGCGCCGTCTCCATCTTCATCGCTTCGATGGAAAGCAGCACGTCACCGGCCTTCACAGCTTGGCCGGCAGCCACCGAAAGCGCCGAGACGACGCCCGGCATCGGTGCGCCGACATGCGCCTCGTTGCCGGGTTCGGCCTTGCGGCGGGCCTTGGCGGCGGACGCGCCATGCGCCCGGTCGGGCACCTTGACACGACGCGGCTGGCCGTTGAGCTCGAAGAACACGGTGACCATGCCCTTCTCGTCGACATCGCCGATGGCCAGGCAGCGCACCACCAGCGTCTTGCCCTTCTCGATGTCGACGAAGATCTCGTCTTCCGGCTTCATGCCGTAGAAATAGGTCGGCGTCGGCAGGACGCTGACCGGCCCATAGGTCTCCTGCGCGCCGGCGAAATCCGTGAACACCTTCGGATACATCAGCCAAGAGGCGAATTCGAACTCCGACAGCTTGCGCTCGAGCTTCTCCTCGATCTCCTTGCGGTTGACCTTGAGGTCGGCTGGCTTGAGCAGCGAGCCGGGCCGCACCGTGATTGGCTTGTCGCCCTTCAGCGCCTTCTTCTGCAGCGCCGCCGGCCACCCGCCTGGCGACTGGCCGAGATCGCCGCGCAGCATCGAGACGACCGAATCCGGGAATGCGATATCCTTGTCCGGGTTTTCGACATCGGCAACGGTGAGATCCTGGCTGACCATCATCAATGCCATGTCGCCGACGACCTTGGAGGACGGCGTCACCTTGACGATGTCGCCGAACATCAGATTGACGTCGTGATAGGTCTGCGCCACCTCGTGCCAGCGCGTCTCCAGTCCGAGCGAGCGCGCCTGTTCCTTCAAATTGGTGAACTGCCCGCCCGGCATCTCGTGCAGATAGACTTCCGAAGCTGGCCCCTTGAGGTCGCTTTCAAAGGCGGCGTACTGGTTGCGCACCGCTTCCCAGTAGAACGAGATTTTCCTGATCCATTGCGGGTCGAGACCGGGGTCGCGTTCTGTGCCCTTCAGCGCCTCGACGAGCGAGCCAAGGCATGGCTGCGAGGTGTTGCCGGAGAAAGCATCCATCGCCGCGTCTATGGCGTCGACGCCGCTTTCCACCGCCGCCAGCACCGTCGCCGCCGACAGGCCCGACGTGTCGTGGGTGTGGAAATGGATCGGCAGGTCGGTCGCCTCGCGCAGCGCCTTGAACAGCACGCGTGCCGCCGCCGGCTTCAGCAGTCCGGCCATGTCCTTGACGGCAATGATGTGGGCGCCGGCCGCCTGCAATTCCCTGGCTAGGCCGACATAGTATTTGAGGTCGTATTTCGCCCGCGCCGGATCGAGGATGTCGCCGGTATAGCAGATCGCCGCTTCGATCAGCTTGCCCTCGGCGCCGACCGCATCCATGGCGACGCGCATGTTGTCGACCCAGTTCAGGCAATCGAAGACCCGGAACAGGTCGATGCCACCGCTTGCTGCCTGCTTGACGAAATGCTGCACGACATTGTCGGGATAGTTGGTATAGCCGACGCCATTGGCGCCGCGCAGCAGCATCTGCAACAGCAGATTGGGCGCCGCCTCGCGCACCAGCGACAGCCGCTCCCACGGATCCTCGGTGAGGAAGCGCATGGCGACGTCGAAGGTGGCGCCGCCCCAGCATTCCAGCGATAGAAGCTGCGGCAAGGCACGCGCATAAGTACCGGCGATGCCGGCAATGTCATGCGTTCGCACACGGGTGGCGAGCAACGACTGGTGGCCATCGCGCATCGTCGTGTCGGTGACCAGCACTTGCCTCTGGTCGCGCATCCAGGCGGCGAACTTCTCCGGCCCGAGCACATCCAGCTTCTGCTTGCTGCCGCCGGGCACATTGCCGTTGAGGTAAGGCACCACGGGTGCGGCCGCATCGGCCTTCGGCTGCGGCCGGCCGCGCGTCTCGGGATGGCCGTTGACGCTGACGTCGGCGAGATAGTTGATGAGCTTGGTGGCGCGGTCCTGGCGCTTGACCTGCTGGAACAGTTCCGGCGTCGTGTCGATGAACTTGGTCGTGTAGGAATTGTCGGCGAAGCTCGGATGGTTGATGATCGCTTCGAGGAAGGTCAGGTTGGTGGCGACGCCGCGGATGCGGAACTCGCGCAGCGCCCGGTTCATGCGGGCGATCGTCTCGGCCGGCGTCGGCGCCCACGCCGTCACCTTCTCAAGCAGCGGATCGTAGAAGCGGGTGATGACAGCGCCCGAATAGGCGGTGCCGCCATCGAGGCGGATGCCGAAGCCTGTTGCGCCGCGATAGGCGGTGATGCGGCCGTAATCGGGGATGAAATTGTGTTCGGGATCTTCCGTGGTGATGCGGCACTGCAGCGCGTGGCCGTTCAGCCTTATGTCCTTCTGCGCCGGCACGCCTGATTCCGGTGTGCCGATGGCAAAGCCGTCGAGGATGTGGATCTGCGCCTTGACGATATCGATGCCGGTCACCTGCTCGGTGACGGTGTGCTCGACCTGGATGCGCGGATTGACCTCGATGAAATAGAATTTGCCGGTGTCGGCATCCTGCAGGAACTCGACCGTGCCGGCGCCGATATAACTGGTCTCGCGGGCGATCTTCAGCGCATGGCCGCAAAGCTCCTCGCGCTGCGACATTTCGAGATAGGGCGCCGGCGCCCGCTCGACGACCTTCTGGTTGCGGCGCTGGATCGAACAGTCGCGCTCGAACAGGTGCACCGCATTGCCATGGGTGTCGCCCAGCACCTGCACCTCGACATGGCGGGCGCGTTCGATCAGCTTTTCGAGATAGACCTCGTCCTTGCCGAAGGCGGCTTTCGCCTCACGCTTGCCTTCGGTGACTTCACGGGCAAGGTCGGCTTCGGCGCGGATGGCGCGCATGCCGCGGCCGCCGCCACCCCATGATGCCTTCAGCATCACGGGATAACCGATTCCCTTGGCCAGTTTCTTGACCGCCTCCATGTCATCCGGCAACGGATCGGTGGCGGGGATCACCGGCACCCCGACCTCGATGGCGAGATTGCGCGCCGCGACCTTGTTGCCGAGCCGTCGCATTGTGTCCGGCTTCGGCCCGATGAAGGTAATGCCGGCTTCGGCACAGGCGTCGGCGAATTCGGGACTTTCCGACAACAATCCGTAGCCGGGATGAATAGCATCGGCACCCGACAGCCTGGCGACGCGGATCACCTCCTCGATCGACAGATAGCTTTCGATCGGCCCCATGTCCCGGGTCAGATGCGGCCCGCGTCCGACCTGGTAGCTCTCGTCGGCCTTGAAGCGATGCAGGGAGTATTTGTCTTCTTCGGCCCAGATCGCCACGGTTTTGAGGCCGAGTTCGTTGGCCGCGCGAAAGACGCGAATGGCGATTTCGGACCGGTTGGCGACGAGGATCTTCGTGATGGCCAAGGACTGGGCTCCAGCAACGGAAGGAAGAGAAATCGGCGCAATGATTAGCGTGAAAATGCTGCAGTGCAAACAAATTTGACGCGCATTTAAACCGATTGAAATGGAATCATTGCGCCAGAGGCCATCGCATTCATCCAAACAGCCAGAAAAAGGGCCGGCTCTGCCGTGACGCACGATCATTCCCGGCTAAGGGACCCGGCTCCATCGGTCGCCCCCTGAATGGCAAAAGAAAATGCCCGGCGCGAGGCGCCGGGCATCCGTAAACGGTCTGGAGACTGACGAGTCTTACATCTTCTGGATGTAGGTGTACTTGCCGTCGTCGCCCTTCTTCCATTCGTACATCACGTAGCCGGGCAGCGTCGGGTCGCCCTTGGCGTCATAGGACAGATCGCCGAGCACGGTCTTGAACGGGCCGTTTTCATGCAGCGCCTTGGCAACTGCCTGCGGGTCGTTCGACTTGGCAGCGGTCGCTGCCTCGGCGATAGCCTGTACTGCGGCGTAGGAGTAGAGCGTATAGGCTTCCGGTTCGAAACCCTGCGCGCGGAACTTCTCGACGAGTTCCTTGTTGGCGGGGATCAGGCGCGGATCCGGACCGAACGTGTTGAGCGTGCCCGCAACAGCGTCGCCCGCGATCGAAGCCAGTTCGTTCGACACGATGCCGTCGCCGGAAATCAGTGTCGCCTTGAGGCCCTGGTCGGCCGCCTGGCGGATGATCAGGCCTGCTTCGGTGTGCAGGCCGCCCCAGTAGATGATCGAAACGCCGGCTTCCTTCATCTTGGCGATCAGCGCCGAGAAGTCCTTGTCGCCGACATTGATGCCTTCATACATGACTTCCGTCAGGCCCTTGGCATTCATTGCCTTCTTGGTTTCGTCGGCAAGACCCTGGCCATAGGTGGTCTTGTCGTGGATGACGGCGATCTTGGCGTCCTTGAAGTTCGCGGCGAGATAAGCACCGGCAATGCTACCCTGCTGGTCATCGCGTCCGCAGGTGCGGAACACATTCCACAGGCCGCGCTCGGTGAACTGCGGGTTGGTCGCGGCCGGCGTCACTTCGACAATGCCGTTTTCCGCATAGACTTCCGAAGCCGGAATCGAAACGCCCGAGTTGAAGTGGCCGACCACGAACTTGACGCCGTCGCCGACGAACTTGTTCGCAACCGAGATGCCCTGCTTCGGATCGGAGACGTCGTCGCCGACTTCGAGCTTGATCTGCTCGCCATTGATGCCGCCCTTGGCATTGATGTCGGCGACGGCCGCTTCCGCACCCTTCTGAAGCTGTGCGCCGAAGGCGGCGTTCGGACCGGTGATCGGACCGGCGACGCCGAACATGACGTCAGCCCACGCGTTGCCGCCGAACGCGACCAGCGCGGTCAGGGCGACGGCGGACAAAAGTGACTTTTTCATTTAAACGCTCCCATTTACGGAGTGGGCGTGGATGAAGCTTTCATGCGATGCCCACCCTTATCGCAGAAAGCATAGTTTGCCGATTTTCAGGCACTTGTCACGCCGATTCAATTTCGAGACGGCGTTAATGATGAACGTCAACCTTTCGGTTTCCAGCTCAAGAGTGAAGCTCTTTCGTAGAGCCAATTATACTGTGTCACCATCTGGTTGGTGCGCGTGTATTGATAGCCGACGAAGCCGAGGATCATCAGCACGATGGTGTCGACGACATAATAGTGCAGCGAGAACATGGTGCCGCCGAACAGCGCGTGATGGATGAAGCGGATGGCAATGCCGAGGCCCAGCATATAGGCGAACAGCTGGATGAAGCTGCGCCATGTCTGGGCACTGGCCTTGCCGGTCATCCACGCCGCCCAGCCGCCGAGCAGACAGGTGACGAAGAAGAACTGCCAGATCGAGGGTTCCTCGTAAAGAATGCCCTGCATGGTGAAGTCTCCTTAGCATGATCCCGAAAAGTTGCGGACTTTCCGGACAAGATCATGCGACAAACAAACAATCTGGAGCGGAATGGCGAATGCACGCATTCCGCTCCGAACTCAGTGGTGTCCGCCTTCGAGATAGGCGGCGCGCACTTCCGGATTGGCGAGCAGCTCCTTGCCGGTGCCGCTCATCGTCACATTGCCGTTGACCATGACGTAGCCGCGCGTGGCGAGCTTGAGCGCGCCGAAGGCGTTCTGCTCGACCAGGAATACGGTCAGCCCCTGGGTGCGGTTCAGTTCGCGGATGGCGTCGAAGATCTGCTTGACGATCAGCGGCGCGAGACCCAGCGACGGCTCGTCGAGCAAAAGCAGCTTCGGTCGTGCCATCAGCGCGCGTCCGATCGACAGCATCTGCTGCTCACCGCCCGACAGCGTGCCGCCGCGCTGGGTGATGCGCTCTTTCAAACGCGGGAACAGCGTGAACACCTTCTCGACGTCCTCGTCATAATGCTTGAGGTTGTCGAGGCTGGCGCCCATCTGCAGGTTTTCCATCACCGTCATGCGCGGAAAGATCCGCCGGCCCTCGGGCGACTGGGCAATGCGCATGCGCGCGATCTCGTGCGTCGGCATCTGGGTTATGTCGGTGCCGGCAAAGGTGATGGTGCCGGCGCGAGCCCGCGGCGCGCCGAAAATGGTCATCATCAGCGTCGACTTGCCGGCGCCATTGGCACCGATCAGCGCCACGATCTCACCCTGCTTGACGGCGACATCGACGCCGTTCAGCGCCCGGATGTTGCCGTAATAGGTCTGCACGCCCTTGATATCGAGCAGCGTTGTCGCGGCCATCACTTGCCCCCTCCACGCTTGCCCGCCACGGGCTTGGCAGCAGTCTTGCTCGCGGTCTTTCCGGAGGCTGCCTTTGCAGTCTTTGCGGAAGCATGGCTTGTCGCCACCTTGCCCGCGTCGACGCGGCGCGAGAATTCCGTGTCCTTGCCCTGGCCGAGCAGCCTGGCCTGTTTGACCCATTCCTCGCGCGCGATACGTCCGTCAAAGGCGAGATAGGCTTCGGCGGCCTCGACGTCGGCCTTTTTCCAGGCGCCGATCTGGTCGAAGTGGAAGATGCCGTGATCGTTGAGCTTCTTCTCGTTGACCGTACCGATGCCCTTGATGCGGGTCAAATTGTCGGCCTTGCCGCCGCGAGGCGCAGCCAGCCGGTTGGAGATCTCTCCAGCCTTCGCCGGGGCCTTGGCTGTAGGCTTGGCCGATGCGGTCGACTTCGCCGCCGTGCCGGTTGCCGCCTTTGACGCCGCTTTCGGTGCAGGCTTTGCCTTCGTCGCCGGCACGGCTGCCAGCGAGGCTGCCTTGTTTGCCGCGGCGAGCGACCGGGCGTCGACCTGACCGGCCTTTGACGCTCCCTTGGCCACCGTAACCCGCTCGCCCGAACTATGGCCGACCGTGTCGGTCACCGGCCCGGCGAGATAGGACGACGATGTTCCCGGACCATGCGCGGCATCCGGCCCTGTATCGAGCTGTTCGATGACATCTTCGTCGCCGACTTCGGTGAGGACGGCTTCGACTTCCTCGTCGTCGACGCCGAGATAGGCGGCGATGACGCGCGGATCTGTGCGTACCGACTGCGGACTGCCGTCGGAAATCTTGCGGCCGTACTCCAGCACCACGACATGGTCGGATATCTGCATGACCACCGACATGTCATGCTCGATCAACAGGATCGAGGTGCCGGATGTGTTCTTGATGTCGATCAGCAGCTCGTTGAGCGCCGCCGATTCCTTCGGATTGAGGCCGGCCGCCGGTTCGTCGAGGCACAGAAGCTCGGGTCCCGTGCACATGGCGCGAGCGATTTCGAGACGGCGCTGCGCGCCATAGGGCAGGTCGCCGGCCGGGTCGTCGGCACGGTCGACAAGATCGGCCTTTTCCAGCCAATGCTTGGCGAGTTCCACCGATTCGGCCGAGGCCTTGCGATAGCCGCTGAAGCCGAACAGGCCAAGCACCGTGTAGCCCGATGCCTTCATCAGTTTGTTGTGCTGGGCGACCAGCAGGTTCTCCAGCAGGGTCATGCCGGAGAACAGGCGGATGTTCTGGAAGGTGCGCGCCACCTTGGCGCGCGCCGGGATCTCATGGTTGGGCAGCCGCTCGAGCAGGAAGGTCGAACCATCGTTCCGGTTGAGCGTGATCATGCCTTCCGAGGGCTTGTAAAAGCCGGTGATGCAGTTGAACACCGTGGTCTTGCCGGCGCCGTTGGGGCCGATCAGCGCGGTGATCTCGCCGCGCTTGGCGGCAAAAGACAGATCGCCGATGGCCACCAGGCCACCGAACTTCATCGACAGATGATCGACCTGAAGGATAGCGTCGTTCATGCCCGAAGTGGCTTTCTGAACAGGGTTCGCATTCATCAGCCGTGTCCCTCCTTGGTGAAGGAGCTTGAGACAGCCTTTCGCTCCTTGAGGAAGGCGGTTGGTTCACGACTGCCGACGAAGCCGCGCGGCTTCCACAGCATGACGATGACCATGGCCATGCCGAACAGGAGCATGCGGTAGAGTTCCGGTGTGAAGTCCGGTCCGAAGACCTGCTTGAGGAAGTCGAGTTCGCGCAACGCCTCGGTACCGCCGATCATCACCATTGCGGCGACCGCGATGCCGACCAGCGAGCCCATGCCACCGAGAACGACGATGGCCAGGATGATGGCCGATTCCAGGAAGACGAAGGATTCCGGGCTGACGAAGCCCTGCCGTGCGGCGAAGAACGCGCCGGCGAAGCCGCCGAACATCGCACCCGTGGCAAAGGCTGTAAGCTTCGTGGTGGTGGTGTTGATGCCGAGCGAGCGGCAGGCGATCTCGTCCTCCCGCAACGCTTCCCAGGCACGGCCGACCGGCATGCGCCGCAGCCGAATGGTGACGAAGGCTGTCAGCAGCGCCAGCGCCAGGATCAGGTAATAGAGGAAGATCTTGTAGTAGGCGCTCGATGTCGCGAGATGCAGCACCTTGGCGATGTAATTGGGGTCCGACACGTTGAAGGTCATCAGGCCGAAGAAGGTGACCTTCGGAATGCCGGAAATACCGGCCGAACCGTTGGTGACCTCGCGCCAGTTGATCAGCACCAGGCGGATGATCTCACCGAAAGCCAAGGTGACGATCGCCAGATAGTCGCCGCGCAGGCGCAACACCGGAAAACCGAGCAGCACGCCCCAGAAGGCGGCCATGGCGCCGGCGGCCGGCAAAAGAATCCAGAACGACAGGCCGTACTGCGTGCCGAGCAGCGCATAGGCATAGGCGCCGACTGCGTAGAAGGCGACATAACCGAGATCGAGCAGGCCGGCGAGGCCGACGACGATGTTCAGGCCCCAGGCCAGCATCACATAGATCAGGATCTGGATGCCGAAATTGTCGACCCATTTCAGCGAGCCCTGCAGCCCGCCGACGAACGACCAGGACATCAGCGACAGGATAGCTACCACCAGGATCGGATAGAGGATCAGCGCGGCAATGCCGAGTTTGGTGAAGTTGGCATGGATGAAGCCCCGGAAATAATAGATCACGCAGGCCAGCACATAGATGACCGCCAGGGCGCGCAGGAATTGCAGATAGCCCGCCGGCTCCGCTCCCACCCATCCGACGAGAGAGCTGTTGACCGCAAACAACAACACCGCCGCGACCAAGGCCACGATGAAGGCCGGCAACTGGAAGAAGCGTGACGCCACGCTGGCCGGCAGCAGGCCGGTGGCGACGTCGGTGATCTTCTGGTTGGCGAGGAAGGGCTGGCCATAAGCGACATAGAGGAAGCGCCCGACAGCCGTGGCGATCACCACGGCGGCAAGCAGGCCCCAGCGTGTCGTCAGGACCAGTTCATTGGAAATGTTCTGGCCGGTCTTCAGGCCGATGAACAGCACGAACAGGCCGAACGATATGGCAGCGGCATAAAGTGCCTCGCGCAACGCGCGCTGCATGGGGGTGGCGACGGTGTCGCGCTCCGGAGATACGGTGACGGCCATAGTCTCAGACCTTTTCGACTTCTGGCCGGCCCAATATGCCGGAAGGCAGGAAGATCAGCACGATGGCCAGGATCGAGAACGCCGCCACGTCCTTGTAGTCGATCGAGAAATAGGCCGACCACATGCTCTCGATGAAGCCGATCATCAGCCCGCCGACCACCGCCCCAGGCAGCGAACCGATGCCGCCCAGCACCGCCGCCGTGAAGGCCTTCACGCCTGGCGTGAAGCCATCCGAGAAGGCAATGACGCCGTAATACATCAGGAACAACGTGCCGGCGACCGCGGCAAGGGCCGCACCCATGATGAAGGTGATCGAGATGGTACGGTCGACATCGATGCCGAGCAGCGCCGCCATCTTGCGGTCCTGCTCACAGGCCCGTTGCGCTCGCCCGAGCGAGGTCTTGTTGACCAGATACCAGAACAGCGCCAGCAGCAGCGCCGTGACGACGACGATGATGATCTGCTTCAGCGACACGCTGATGCCGTTGATGTTGTAAACCTGGCTGACCATCGGCGGGATCGGCTTGTTGCGTGGACCCTGCGTCACCTGGACGAAGTTCGACAGCGCGATCGACATGCCGATGGCAGTGATCAGCGGGGCCAGTCGGAACGAACCGCGCAACGGCCGGTAGGCGACCTTTTCGATCGTCCAGTTATAGAGGCTGGTGAGCAGCATCGCCACGATCATCATGATCAGCAGCGCCAGCACAACCGGCACCGAATAGAACAGCGCGCCAAGGGCGAGGAAGACGATCAGTGCCGTGAAGGCACCCACCATGAAGATGTCGCCATGGGCGAAATTGATCATGCCGATGATGCCGTAGACCATCGTGTAGCCGATCGCGATCAGCCCATAGATCGATCCCAGCGTCAGCCCGTTGATAAGCTGCTGGACAAAATACTGCATGTGTACATGGCTCCCCTGGAATGTCGCCCATGCAGACGCATTCCTTTTCGTATTTCCCCTAGTCGTAAAGTTTCGAGCCCGGATTGCAACGTCATTTTTCAATCGTCATGCGTGTTTTCGAAGCACGCTGTCCGATTGCCCGTTTTCCATCATCCAGCCCCTGGACTATCGCGGACCCTACCATTGGCATAACGCAATGTCTTTGACGATTCGACCGCATCATGCGCTCCGTTTCGAAGAAATCGCCGTCAAAATTAGGTGATGAAAGGAATCCTTGCGTTTTTGGCACGATCCATTTTTCAGGCCGTTGCTTTCCGCAAGGTCAGGAGTCCCATCACTTGACAACAAATCCGTGCGCGAAAGGGTCGCGGTCGTCGATGAAGATGGTGTTCAGTCCGGTCATCCGCGCCCAGCCGCCGATCGAGGGAATGATGGCCGGCTTGCCGGCCACGCTGACATCCTTTTCGACCTTGCCCTTGAACAGCGAACCGATGATCGATTCATGGACGAAGCTGTCGCCGGCCTTGAGTTTGCCCTTGGCATGAAGCTGCGCCATGCGCGCCGAGGTGCCGGTGCCGCAGGGCGAGCGGTCGATCGCCTTGTCGCCGTAGAACACGGCATTGCGGGCATCCGCGCCATCCACCGTCGGCGCACCGGTCCACAGCATGTGCGACAGCCGGTTGATGCCAGGGCTCTCGGGATGGACGAAGGAATATTTCTCGTTGAGCCGCTGGCGCACCACCGGGCTCCAGGCGATGAAGTCGCCCGCCGAATAATCGGCCATGTCGCGATAGTTCTTCTGTGGTTCGACGATGGCGTAGAAGTTGCCGCCATAGGCGACATCGACGGTGATTTCGCCGAGCCCAGGGCATTCGACCGTCAGCCCCTCGGCATGGAGGAAGGACGGCACATTGGTGATGCGCACCTCCTCGACATAGTCGCCGACCTGTTTGTATTCGGCGATGACAAGGCCGGCCGGCGTGTCGAGCCGAAGCACGCCCGGCGTCTTCGGCTTGATCAGTCCGTGCTCGATGGCCATCGTCACCGTACCGATGGTGCCATGACCGCACATCGGCAGGCAGCCGGAGGTTTCAATGAACAGGATGGCGATGTCGCAATCCTCGCGCGTCGGCGGATAGAGAATCGAACCGGACATCACGTCGTGGCCGCGCGGCTCGAACATCAGCCCGGTGCGTATCCAGTCATACTCGGCCAGAAAATGCGCACGCCGCTCCATCATCGTCGCGCCCTGCAGCAGCGGGCCGCCGCCAGCGACCAGCCGCACCGGATTGCCGCAGGTGTGGCCGTCTATGCAGAAGAAGGATTTCTTGGCCATGACGCTCCTCGAAAATCAAAACCCGAAAATATCAAAATCGTTGCGGACTGAAGGGGGCCAGATCGATCGGTGGAGTCTGCCCCAGGACAAGATCCCTGATCAACCGTCCGGTGGCCGCCGCCTGGGTCAGGCCGAGATGGCCATGGCCGAAGGCATAGACCACCGACCGCTTTCCCGGCGCGCCGCCGATGACTGGCACTGAATCCGGCAGCGAGGGGCGGAACCCCATCCATTCGCGCCCACCCGAGGGATCGAGCCCCGGCAAGAATTTCTGTGCCTTCCGCAGCAGCGCTTTCGACCTGGCATAATTGGGCGGCCGCTCGATGCCGCCGAGTTCAACGGCGCCACCGACACGCAGGCCCATTTCGAGCGGCGTGACGACGAAACCATGGCCGGAGAAGATCAGCATCCGCTTCACGTCGAAGGCACTCGTCGGCAACGTGGTGTTGTAGCCGCGCTCGGTCTCCAGCGGAATGCGATCGCCGAGCTGCCGCGCCAGCAGATGCGACCATGCGCCGGCGGCGACGACGAGGTGTCGCGCCTGCCTTGTGGTGCCGTCTGCCAACGTCAGCGTCGCACCATCCTGATCCACCGCGACTTGGCTGATTCGGGCCAGCTCAAAGCGGGCGCCCTTGGCCTGCGCATAGGCCCACACCGCCTTGCCCAGCAGTTTCGGGTCGGCGACCGTCTTCCATCCCGGCACGAACGTGCCTTTGATGAAGCGCGGCGACAGCCCCGGCTGCAAGGCGGCCAGTTCCTCGCCCTCGACATGGCGGAAACCGATGCCGAAACGCTCACGCGCCGCCCAGCCGGGCAGCCCGGCCTGAAATTCGGCTTCGCTTTCATAGAGCTCGAGCGAGCCATCTTCGCGCAGCATCGACCGCGTGCCGGAGCGATCGAGCAGGCCCATCCACTCCGCTTCGGCGAGCTTCATCATGCCCGCCTGAGCGGCAAGGCTCGCCTCGTATTTCCCGGGCGCCCCGGCGCGCCAGAAGCGGATTAGCCAGGGCAGAAGCCTCGGCAGATGGGCGGGCGGAATGCTGAGCGGGCCAAGCGGATCGGCCAGCCATTTCGGCAGCTGCCGGATCATGCCCTTGTGGGCCAGCGGCAGCACGTCGGAGAAGGCGAAGGCGGCGGCATTGCCGGAGCTCGTCTCCTCGCAAATGCCGGTGCGGTCGAAGACGGTGGCCCTGCGTCCGGCCTCGGCGAGAGACGCAGCGGCACAGATGCCGATGATGCCGCCACCGATGATGGCGATGTCGATTGGAACATCGCTATTCATCTTTGTACGTCACCCCTGCATGCATGTCCCAGTCTCCGCCCCGCTCGCTTCATACCAGCTCAGAACTGCGGCAGTGTCGGCCGCACGGCGAGCGCATCCTTGACGATCTTCTCGACAGCCTTGCGGCGCTCTCCAGACAGCGGCTGGCGCGGCATGCGAACGCGGTCATTTGTGTTGATCGCGAACACTTCGGCAAGCTTGATGTTTTGGACCAGGTAAGTCGAGACATCGAGATCGAGCAGCGGCCGGAACCAGCGGTAGATGGCGAGCGCCTCCTCGCGGCGGCCCTGCTTCATCAGCTGGAATATGGCGACGGTCTCGCGCGGGAAGGCTGTGACCAGTCCCGCGACCCAGCCGATGGCGCCGACCGACAGCGCCTCGAAGGCCAGATTGTCGACGCCAGTGAACAGGTCGTAGCGAGTGCCCAGGCGATTGATGATCTCGGTCGAACGACGGATGTCGTCGGAGGATTCCTTGATCGCGACAAAGCGCTTGTCCGACGCCAGCTCCTCCATCTGGTCGACGGTGACGTCGACGCGGTAGGCAAGCCGGTTGGAGTAGATCATGACCGGCAGGTCGCCCGCCTGCGCGACCGCGCGCAGCGCCCCGACGGTCTCTTCCGCATTGGTGTGGTAGATCGGGCTCGGCACGACCATGAGGCCATTGGCGCCTTCCCGGCTCGCGCGCTTGGCGATGCTGGCCGCCTCGCGTGTGCCGGCCTCGTTGACGGTCAGCAGCACCGGCTTCTTGCCGGCGACCTTCTGTGCGGTCTTCAGCACCTCGATCTTCTCGTCGGGCGACAGCATCGGCCCCTCGCCGAGCGATCCGCAGACGATGATGCCGTCGCAGCCGGCCTCCATCTGCAGGCTGAAGCACCGCTCCATCTCGGCATGATCGAGACGATCATCCGCGGTGAATTTGGTCGTGACGGCAGGAAAAACTCCGGTCCACATGATCATCTCTCCATCTGATATATCAGTGGTATATCTATTAACAAACCCGCTGTCAATGCGGATTCCGTTATGATATATTCAAGATATATCAGGAGAGCGCATTTGATAGCCACGGCAGCAAACACCTCGGCGGAGCCAGCCGCGACCAGGGCCTACCATGTGCTCGAGCACATGATCGTCACGCTCGAACTGGCCCCGGCAAGCTTCGTCACCGAGGGCGCTCTGATCGACAGGCTCGGGCTTGGCAGGACACCAGTGCGCGAGGCGATCCAGCGGTTGGCCTGGGAAGGGCTGCTTGACATCAGGCCGCGCGCCGGGATCGCCATCGCCCCGCTCCATGCCGGCGACTGGCTGCGCGTCCTCGATGCACGTCGCGGCGTCGAGGTGGTGCTCGCCCGCTCGGCCGCCCGCTTCGTCACCCGCGAAGCCGCCGACTTGTTTCACGAAGCAGCGCTCGCCATGCAGAAAGCGGTGATCTCGGGCAATGTGCTTGCCTTCATCCAGGCCGACAAGGCTCTCGACGAAGCGCTGGCGCTGGCTGCCGACAATCCCTTCGCCGCCCGTTTGGCCGCCCCCTTGCAGACCCACAGCCGCCGCTTCTGGTTCCGCTACAAGGCCGAAACCGGTCTTGCCGAATCCGCCGAGCACCATGTAGCGCTGATCCGCTCAATCCTTGCCGGCGACGAGGAGGCCGCGGCCAAGGACGCCAAACGCCTGATGGCGCTGTTGCGCGGCCACGCCGAGACGGCCGCCACGCGCTGAACGTCCTTTTATATCCGCTGCGCTCTCGTCGTTGGCGCTTCCTCGAAGCTCGGGTCAAGTCCCGGGCAAGGCAGCCGCCGCCATCAACGGACCGTCCCAGCCTTCGCCTGCCGTGATGACGCAGCTCTGACCATGCGTGTCGGTGGCAAGAATTGTCCAGGTGCCCTGGTCGGAGACGAATATCTCAAGAATCAGGCTCGGGTTGACCAGGCCCCGCGCCGCTTCGCTTTCGTGGAATTTTTCCCCGAGCGCTTTGATCATATCCGCACGGGCCGCGCATTGCTCTGCCATCGCCGGGGCGGCCGGAAACGCGGAAACCGCCGCGAAAAATAGCGTTGCCACAAGACGGGTCATCTGACACCTCCTTGCGCCAAACGATGTCCCCGAAGCTGTCGCCAGCGCCGTTGCTTGATCTGCCGTACCTCCTTGCGGCAGGACTGCAAACCAAGACGGCAGATGCTACTTGGTTCCATCACATTAGCGTTCAACGGATAGGGTCGCCACCGATTGCAAAAAAACGCCCGGGCGCGAGCGCCCGAGCGTTGAATCCAAACCAATTTGTTGTCCGGTCAGTTCATCGTCGGGATGACGAATTCGGCACCATCCTTGATGCCGGACGGCCAGCGCGAGGTCACCGTCTTGGTCTTGGTGTAGAAGCGGAACGCGTCCGGGCCGTGCTGGTTGAGATCGCCGAAGGAAGATGCCTTCCAGCCGCCGAAGGTGTAGTAGGCGATCGGCACCGGGATCGGCACGTTGATGCCGACCATGCCGACCTGGACACGGCTTGCAAAGTCGCGCGCGGCATCGCCGTCACGGGTGAAGATGGCGACGCCATTGCCCATCTCGTGATCGTTGGCGAGCTTGATCGCGCTCTCATAGGTCGGCGCGCGCACAACAGAGAGCACCGGCCCAAAGATCTCTTCCTTGTAGATGCGCATATCGGCGGTCACGTTGTCGAACAGGCAGCCACCCATATAGTAGCCGTCTTCATAACCCTGCATCGAGAAGCCGCGGCCGTCGACGACCAGCTTGGCGCCTTCCTTGACGCCGGTGTCAACATAGCCCTTAACGCGTTCCAATGCCTGCGCCGTCACCAGCGGGCCGAAATCGGCGGAAGAGTCCGTCGAAGGACCGACCTTCAGGCTTTCAACGCGCGGGATCAGTTTTTCCATCAGCCGGTTGGCGGTATCGTTGCCGACCGGGACGGCGACCGAGATCGCCATGCACCGCTCGCCGGCCGAGCCGTAGCCGGCGCCGATCAACGCATCGACGGTCTGGTCCATGTCGGCATCGGGCATGATGATCATGTGGTTCTTGGCGCCGCCGAAGCACTGCACGCGCTTGCCGGCGGCCGTGCCGCGCGAATAGATGTAATGGGCGATCGGCGTCGAGCCGACAAAGCCGATGGCCTTGATGTCGGGATCGTCGAGGATGGCGTCGACCACGTCCTTGTCGCCATTGACGACGTTGAGGATGCCTGCCGGCAGGCCGGCTTCGAGGAACAGTTCGGCGATACGCATCGGCACGCCGGGATCGCGCTCCGAAGGCTTCAGGATGAAGGCGTTGCCGCAGGCGATGGCCGGCGCGATCTTCCACAGCGGGATCATTGCCGGGAAGTTGAACGGCGTGATGCCGGCGACGACGCCGAGCGGCTGGCGCATCGAATAGACGTCGATGCCGGGGCCGGCGCCGTCGGTGAATTCGCCCTTCATCATATGCGGCGCGCCGATGCACACTTCGACCACTTCGAGGCCGCGCTGGATGTCGCCCTTGGCGTCGGCGATCGTCTTGCCATGCTCACGCGCCAGGATGTCGGCCAGTTCGTCATAGTCGCGGGCGACCAGTTCGAGAAACTTCATCAGCACGCGCACGCGGCGCTGCGGGTTGGTCGCGGCCCATTTCGGCTGCGCTGCCTTGGCATTCTCGACCGCCGCGCGCAGTTCCGCCTGCGAGGCCAGCGCCACCGTGCCGCGCACGGAGCCGTCCATCGGCTGCATGACATCCTGCTTGCGGCCGCTGGTCCCGGCGACATGCTTGCCGCCGATGAAATGACCATAATCGATCATGATTTCTCTCCCTTGTTCGTGATGCTGTATTGTCCGCCTTTGGCCGGCGGATGGCAACGCGACGGAGAACGCAACCGTTGTGCGAAAAGTAGATAGCGAGAGGCACCTGTGCATCAATTGCCGCAAATGATAGGGTGCGCCCGTCTTTACAGGATTTCTCAAGGTTGAGCTTCGTCACACCCCCCTCTGTCCTGCCGGACATCTCCCCCGCAAGGGGGGAGATCGGATGCAGCGGTCGCTTTCGCAAATCTTCAGCTCCGCAAAAGAGGCTCTGTCAGCGGAGCTGCCAATCTCCCCCCTTGCGGGGGAGATGTCCGGCAGGACAGAGGGGGGTGGGCGGGAACGCGACGCTCGTCATTAGATCGGACCATGCCCATGAACTGGGATGACGTCCGCATCTTCCTCGCCGTGGCGCGTGCCGGCCAGATCCTTGGCGCGGCCAAGCGGCTGGAGCTCAACCACGCCACCGTCTCGCGCCGCATCGCCGCACTCGAGGATGCGCTGCGGACAAAGCTGTTTCGTCGGCTGACGACCGGCAGCGAGTTGACCCCGGCCGGCGAGCGCTTTCTCGACATTGCCGAGCGCATGGAAGGCGACATGATCGCCGCGCGCTCGACCATTTCAGGCGAAGGCGATGATGTCTCCGGCACGGTGCGCATCGGCGCGCCCGACGGTTTTGGCGTCGCCTTCCTGGCCAAGCGGCTCGGCGAACTGACCGCCCTGCACCGCGAGCTGACGATCCAGCTTGTGCCGGTGCCGCGCTCCTTTTCCTTGTCGCGCCGCGAGGCGGATATTGCCATCACCGTCGAGCGGCCGACCGAAGGCCGGCTGGTGGCAGGAAAGCTGGTCGACTACTCGCTCGGCCTGTTTGCCTCGCGCGCCTATGTCGAAGCGCATGGCTTGCCCAAAACCGCCGCCGAGCTCGGCCAGCACACGCTCATCGGCTACGTGCCCGACCTCATCGTCAGCCCCTCGCTCGACTATGCGGGCGAATTCAGCACGGACTGGCGCACCAGCTTCGCCATCTCCTCGGCCCTCGGCCAGGCCGAGGCGGTGCGCTCGGGCGCCGGCATCGGCATCCTGCACACCTTCGTCGCCCGCTCGATGCCGGAATTGGTATCCGTCGATGTGGTCGCGCCGATCCGCCGTGCCTACTGGCTGGTCTATCACGAATCGGTCAGGCCGCTGCGCCGCGTCCAGATCGTCGCCAGCTTTATAACCAAGGTGGTGGAGCGGGAGCGAAACCTGTTTGTCTGATGCATGTCGCCCAAAAGTGATCTCGGTTTTGAGAGAACGACATGCATAAAACAAAGACGCTAAAGCGCATCGCATGAATCCGATCAAACGCGATGCGCTTTAGCCGTGCCGCCTTTTCCTTGCCACAAAACCGGCCAGTGTGGCATCAGGCGTGCGGTCGCCGGCTGTGGGCGGACGCCGCGCGCAGGGACATCTTTCAGAAAGCTGGCGCGAATAGACATGCGAGCCGTTCTTGCCATCCTGCCGCTGCTTTTCGTTTCCGCATGCGCCAATCCGTGGACGAAGGTCCCGGAGGCCGAACTGCCCAAACCGATCCGCTACGCCATGGCGCGGCCTTCGCCTTTCATCTTCGGCAATTATTGCGGCCCCGGAACCCGCACCGGCGACCTCTCGGCCCGGCCGGTTAACCGCCTCGATGCTGCCTGCCAGACGCATGACGCCTGTTACATCGCCCGCCACAACCATTGCGACTGCGACGGCACCCTCGTCGCCTCGGCGAAAGCGATCCGCGACGACAAGACAGCGCCGCGTAAAATGCGCGGCGAGGCCGAACTGCTGATCGCCACCTTCACCATTCCCGTCTGCAAGGTCTTCCCGCAGGGCTTCATGCCGCCGCGCGATCCGGCGCAATTGAGCGCCCTGAAGACCGGAGCGGCCGGGTGAAGGGTCACGCATCCATCGCCATCGCTCTGTTCGGGCTGGCTGTCCTTGCCGGCTGTGCCGTCGCTGGCCGCAATGCCTGCGATCTCCTGCAAGGTCAGAGCGCTTGCGCGCGACCCGCGCTCTCCGCCGAGACAGCTGGGCCGCAGATCGCCGCCGCGCAGTTTTTCGGCGACGCCAGCACAAGCGACTACGAAAAGCGGTTCCTGGCGCTGCTCGCCCACCACCAGCTCGGCGCGATGGACCGCGCCAACGGCACCGGCCCTTTCGGTCACGACCGCTATGAGATCCGCAATGGCGATTTCCAGGCGACTTACCGGACACTGCAGCAACTGGCCGGGCCGGTTGCCGAAACGCATCTGCCGCCGGCCAGCGGCAGCAGCGGCGACGGCCATTTCGACGGACGCTGGCGGGTGTCGCGGCAGACGCTCTACATCGATGCGGCAGCGCAGCCTTCGACGCCCAGGATCTTCGATTTCTCCGGTCTGCAGGCGCGCAGCGTCGAGATCGTGCTGCGCCAGGCTGGAAAGCAACCGGCCGACATCGAGGGCACCTGCGACGGCTCGCTGGCGATCCGTGCCGGCGGCGGTTCACGCACAATCGCCACGGGCACCGCATTCCGCTTTCGCCTGTCCGGCGAGGACGACACGGTCAGCCTGTTCCCGAGTGACGGCCTGAACCGCTGCACGGCAAGGATCCGCTCCAGCCTTGCCCCGGCCGGCGCGCCGCTCACCATCCAGCGCGAAGAGACCGCCGATCCGGCTCTCGCCGCCTTCGACAGCCGCTACGAGCGTTGCCCGACGCCTGACCCAACCGGCGTCGATCCTCTCAGCCGGGCCTTCTATGCCAGCCGCTGGCTCTCGCAGACCTGTGCCTTGCCGATCGGAAAGCCGCGTCTGCTGCGCAAGTCGCGCGACGGCTTCAACGCCAAGGTCGAAGCGCTGATGGGAGCGCCGCTATCCGACAGCGCCATCGACAAGGGCGACCCGGAGCTGCCGCTCGACTTTTCCCAGGCGCCAAGGCTGAAGCTGATCTACCTGTCGTCGCTGGAGTTCAAGGCCGACTTCTCCGGCCGCATCATCGAACGGCTGATCCGCCACCATGCGGCCCTCGGCACCAAGGTGCGCATCATGGTCACCGACGTGCTGGAGCGCGACAAGGACGACGCCATGCTGCATCGGCTGGCGGCCGAATTCCCCAATGTCGAATTGCAGGAATATCGCTGGCGGGCGGACCGGGGCGCGCCGATCGACGAGCAGATCTCACAACTGCACAAGGTCCATCACGTCAAGATGCTGGCGACGCTTGCCGACGATCCCACGCGCTCGCGCGCCATCATCGGCGGCCGCAACATCCATGACGGCTTCCTGTTCCACCAGCCGATCGATCTGTCGCGCTATCCAGACCTTGAGCAATACGGCAAGACCGACGGGTTCTCGCTGAACTACTATTCGAACTGGAGCGACTTCGACATCGAGTTCGCCGATCCGGCCACGGTCGAAACGCTGGCTGCGCATCTTTCGACAGTGTGGCTGCGCGACGCCGACACCAATCTGGCGCGTCCCTTCTCCATTCCGGTCCGGTCCGCCGGCGCCCGCCCGTCAGGGACGGCGCGGCACTTCATTTCGGTGCCCTACGAGGATGGCCATGCGTTGGAGGACTATTTCGTCGAGCTGGTCGACGCCGCCCAGCACCATATCCAGGTCGTCAATCCCTACCTCAACCTGACGCCCAAGCTTGCCCAGGCTGTTGACCGGGCGCTCGCCCGCGGCGTCAGGATCGACATTGTCGGCCGCATCGATCTCAAGGGCGATATCGGCGGCAAGTTTCTCACCGCGCTCAACAAGCTGTTCGTCGAGGAATATGGCGACCGCATCAACATCCGCGAGTTCAAGGCGCCTGACGTGGTGCTGCATTCCAAGATCATGATGATAGACGAAAGGCTGGTCGCCATCTCGTCGGTCAACCTCAACAACCGCAGCTTCTTCCACGACAGTGAGAACGGCATGATGGTGCTCGATCCGGCCTTCTACGCCAGGATGAAGCCGATCTATGACGACTATGTCGCCCACTCCAATCCGGTCGCCACCAATGTGACGATCCCGTGGGCTTACCGGCTGCTTTTCGACGAGGACTGGGTCCGGCAGGCGTTCTGACCTTCTACCGCAGATAGCGCTCCTGCGCGAGGTCGCGGACGTCGATGTCGGGCACCCGGCTGGAGATGATGTCGGCCAGCACCTTGCCCGAACCGCAGGCCATGGTCCAGCCGAGCGTGCCGTGGCCGGTGTTGAGATAGAGATTGGAGAGCTCGGTGCGGCCGATCAGCGGCGGACCGTCCGGCGTCATCGGCCGCAGCCCGCACCAGAACGTCGCGTCCCGCATCGCGCCGGCGCCCGGAAAGAGATCGCCGACCGAGTGTTCCAGCGTGCGCCGCCGCGATTCGTGCAGCCTGAGGTCGAAACCGGAAATCTCGGCCGTACCGCCAACCCGGATGCGGTCGCCGAGCCGGGTGATCGCCACCTTGTAGGTCTCGTCCATCACCGTCGACACTGGTGCCGCGGCGGCATCCTTGATCGGCACGGTGATCGAATAGCCCTTGACCGGATAGACCGGGATCGGCCGCTTCACCCGGCGCATGAAACCTGCCGAATAACTGCCCAGCGCCATCACATAGGCGTCGGCGGTCTTCCAGCCTTTGCTGGTGCTGAGATTGGCGATGCGGTTGCGGCTGCGGATGACGCGCCAGATCGTCACGTCGTATTCGAACTTGACGCCGCGGGCCACACAAAGCTCGGCCAGCCTGTCGGTGAACATCTTGCAGTCGCCGGTCTCGTCGTGCGGCAGCCTGAGGCCGCCGACGAACTTTTCGCGCACCCCGGCAAGGCCAGGCTCAGCCGCGATGCAGCCGTCCTGGTCGAGGATCTCGTAAGGCACGCCATACTTCTTCAGCACCTCGACATCGCCGCCGGTGCCGTCGAGCTGCTTTTGCGTACGGAACAATTGCAGCGTGCCTTGTGTGCGCTCGTCATAGGCGATGCCGGTCGCTTCGCGCAGCGCCTTCAGCGTGTCGCGGCTGTATTCGGCGAGCGGCACCATGCGCGCCTTGTTGATCGCATAGCGCTCGGCCGTGCAGTTGCGCAGCATCTTGATCAACCATGTCCACATATGCGGATCGAAGGCCGGCCGCACCACCAGCGGGCCATGCTTCATCAGCAGCCATTTGATCGCCTTCAGCGGAATGCCGGGTCCGGCCCAGGGCGAGGCGTAGCCGGGCGAAATCTCGCCGGCATTGGCGAAGCTGGTTTCCAGCGCCGGGCCTTTCTGGCGGTCGAGAACCGTCACCTCGTGGCCGGCCTCGGCAAGGAAGTACGCCGTGGTCACTCCGATGACGCCGCCGCCCAGCACCATGATCTTCATCGTTCACTCCTTGCGGCGCGCAGCACGTCCTTGGGGACGCCTGGACGCGGCCGCATTTCCGATTTGCGCACGATCCCCGGCGAAAATCGATGCTGACTTTCGGGATCGTGCAGTGTTGCCTGTTCACGCCGCCGTGGGACCGGGGTCGTCATCCCCTGTCTGCCGCATTCCGGCCCTTTCGCCAAGGGGCCGCCAATCGGCTGCGGCGCTGTAGACGAGGGTGAGCCCATGCGGCCGTCGCGCCTCGGCCTGGGATTTCTCCCTGACGGCACGCCGCGCGGCCTCCGGCTGGTAGAGCACGGTCGCGATCAGGACCGACTCCCGCCTGCCGTCGGCCTGTTCGATCCATGCAGTCTGACCCTCTGCCATGCCGAGCATGCAAAGCCCCCGCCTTGTCATGATCGACAGGCTGGAGCCGACCGGACCGCGCACCTCGTTCTGCACCAGGGTCCGGGTCTGGGCAGGGCCGGCATCGACACGAAACACCAGCCTGCTGTTCAGCGTCACGATATCGGATCCGACCGAATCGATCGCGACGACCTCGGCTTTGGAAAGCTTGTCTTCAAGCATTGGAACAATCGGATCCGCGAAGGCCCGCCGACGCTCCAACATGATCTCGAGGACGGCGAAGTCCTTTGTCGTCAGCCGGAAATTCGCGCCTGTCATCGCCGTCTCCATGATCAGGATCCCTCGCGCCCGCAGGCCGGCGTATCGACCACTTCGATGATCGCCGACAGCTCCCGGCCGCCACGGCTGCTCCAGCACACTGTCTGCCCGATCGACGCGCCGATAAGCGCCGTCCCCATCGGCGTCAGCACCGAGATCCTGTTTTCACTGATGTCTGCTTCGCCGGGATAGACCAGCGTGACGCGCTGGGTGTTGCCGCCATCGTTGCGGATTGTCACCGTCGAACCCATCCGCACCACGTTGGCCGGCATGGAAGCCGCTGCTGTGACGACGGCGCGGTCCATCTCCGAAAGCAGTTCTTCGGCCGTCTCGGGGACGCGGTCGAGCGACGCCCGCGCCAGGCCCGTGAGCCTGTGGTGGTCGGCATCGCTGACCAGAAGCCGGCTCGGTGGACGCAATCCTGTTGCATGTTGCATGGCAAACCTCATGAGTTGGCGCATCGAACAGACGCGCGCCTGCCGCCGCACGAACGGTGGCTTGATGAAAAGCCGGCAGCCGCGAAGCTGTCTGGCTCGGGAATGATGATCAGGTAGAAATGCCCCGGTTCGGACGGACGCCAAAAGGCGGCCGCGCCGGGGCTACGATCCCGCGATCGGGCAGACCCTGAACAAGGTTCTGATATAAGCTGGGTTGCTCATGCAAGGAGCCTTGCCGACAGGCGTCCGCTTGTCAAGCGTGGCCAAACCGCTCAACCGCCGACATAGCGCCGATGGAAGCGCGAGCCGAGGCTGGTCAGAATCTCGTAGCCGATGGTGCCGGCATGGCCGGCAGCGTCGTCGACACTTTGCGAGGGACCGAGCAGTTCGACGAGATCACCCTCGCGCAGCCTGCCGGCCGGCAGGGCGGAAATGTCGAGAATGATCGAATCCATCGACACCCGCCCGAGGAAAGGCAGCCGCACGCCCTCGAACCAGGCGGCGGACGCGGCGCGGCGTTGCCAGCCATCCGCGTAGCCGAACGAAATCGTCGCCAGCCTGAGCGGGCCTTGCGCATGATAGGTGTGGCCATAGCCGACGCCGGCGCCTTTTTCGACGCTGCGCGTCTGTGCCACCTTTGCCTGAAGCCGCACCACCGGCAGCATCGGATTGGGCTTGGCCGGCGTCGGATTGATGCCGTAGAGGGCGGCACCGGGGCGGGCGAGATCGTAGTGAAAGGATGGCCCGAGAAAGATGCCGGACGAATTGGCGAGCGAGGCTGGCGTCGCCGGCAGCATTGCGCGCAGCCGCTCGAACGCCAGCCGCTGCCGTTCATTGGCCGGATGCTCCGGCTCGTCGGCGCAAGCCAGATGACTCATCACGAACCGGATGTCGATGCCGTCGAAGGCCTGCGGATCGGCGGCAACGCGCTCCACATCCCGGGGCGCCATGCCGAGCCGCGACATGCCGCTGTCGACCTGGATCGCGGCCGGCAGTTTTCGGCCGGCGCGGCGAGCCGCCACACGCCAGGCCACCAGTTGCTCGGGGCTGTTAATGACAGCGCAAACGTCCGCTGCCACGGCGTCCGTCTCGGCACCGGACGGAACGCCGTTCAACACGAAAATGGCAGGGCCCGGACCAAGCGAGCGGCGCAGGGCGACGCCTTCGCCCAGAAGCGCAACGAAGAAGACATCGCAGCCTTCGCGCAGCAGCGCCGCCCCGACCTGGCCGGCGCCAACGCCGTAGCCGTCCGCCTTGAGCACACCAGCGCAGCGAACATCGCCCAACCGCGCTTTCAGCCGCCGGTAGTTTTCACGGATTGCACCGACATCGATGGTGAGGATGGCCCCAGCCGCCACTTCGCTTGTGGCGGTGACCTCTTCTGGCGGCGGCTTTTGGGGGGCGTCGTTCATGGCGACCCTTCGCGTGGTAGTGGATACATCAATAGGACCGCCGGGCCGGCGCGGCAACCGCGGTTGTTGTATAGCGGCTATTGCACCAGATGCCGGAACGCCGCCACCACATCCTCATAGACATGGCGCTTGAACGGCACGATCAGGTCGGGCAAATCCTGCATAGGCCGCCATGCCCATTCGTCGAACTCTGCGGTGTGGCCGCCCGGCGGCGGGTTGATCTGGATCTCGCTGGTGTCGCCGTGGAAGCGAAAGGCGAACCATTTCTGCGTCTGGCCGCGATACCGGCCCTTGAAGGCGATGCCGACGAGATGGTCCGGCAAATCATAGTTGATCCAGTCCGGCGCCTCGGCCAGCAGCGAGACGCCTCGCATGCCGGTCTCCTCATAGAGTTCGCGCTCGGCCGCCTGCAGCGGCTCCTCGCCCTTGTCGATACCGCCTTGCGGCATCTGCCAGAGCTGCGTCGTGCCGGCAAATTCGCTGTCCGGTTCGGCAATCCGGTGCCCGACCCAGACCAGGCCCTGGGCATTGAGGATCATCAGCCCGACACAGGGACGGTAAGGCAGCGTTTCGCGGTCGATCTTTTTAGCCATGCGTGATGGGGTCCAGCCGTTTTGAGAATTCGCTCCGGTGAGGCAGGTGGCGAGCGGTTTCGAGAACCGGAGCGGAGCGTACTTAAAGTACGTGAGCACCGGAAGCGCAGAAAACGTCGCCAGATTCCCGCCGGAGTAGAATTATCAAGACGGCTGTTAGCCTTTTTGGGGGTCAATGGCCACCGCTGAAATCGGCACGATCTCGATGCCGCGCTTCTTGGCTTCGACCACCCAGGACGACACGGTATCGACCGTCAGGTCGAAGGCCGAACCGATGCCGACGGCAGTGCCTTTGGCCCGCGCGGTCGCCTCCAGGCTGTCGAGCTTCTTCAGGATTTCGCCGCGATCCTGCACGGCATCGATCGCCATGTCGCCGGAGACGAAGGGCACGCCATCCCTGAGCGCCAGGTCCGGCGCCAGGCTGCGAGCCGACGAGCCGTCATCGATATAGGCGAGGCCGCGTTTGCCGAGCTCGGCGATGAACGGCTCCATCGCCGACGCGTCGGCGGAAAAACGGGCGCCCATATAGTTCATGACGCCGGTATAGTTGGTCGTCCGCGACAGTGCCCAGTGCAGGCTTTTCAGGTTCTCATCCGCGCTCGCCGCCACCGTCAGCGTGTTGCGGCCCGGATTGACCTTCGGATAATCGAACGGTTCGAGCGGCACCTGCATGACGATCTCGTGGCCGCTCTGCCTGGCTGCCTGCATCCACCGGCCGATGCTGTTGCCTTGCGGGGCGAAGGCCAGCGTCACTTCTGCCGGCAGCTTGGCGATGGCCGCCTGGGTGCCGGTCTGCGACACGGCAAGCCCACCGATGACGATCGCCACCCGTGCGCCGCGCCCGCCCGACCAGGGCCGCGCATAGACGTCGAACGGCCGCCTGCCATCGGCGGCGCGCACCGGCAAAGGCCCGGTCTCGCTGGCTTCGATCAGCGCCTTGTCTGGAATGTGCGCGATCTTCAAGTTCTGGCCGATGGTCGACGGATCGCGAATGACGATCGCTGCCTTGGGCGGCCCATCGCCCTCCTCCGTCTGCACATGGATGATCTGCGGCCCGCCTGATTTGACCGGCGCCTCCGGCTTCGGTGCCGCCGGGGCCAATGCAGGCGGCGCGGCGGCAGGCTCGGCCGCCGCGGTCACTTTCGGTGTTGAAACGGCAACCTCTTGCGGCTTTCGAAACGGCTTTTCCCTGAGCGCGATCGCGCCGGAGACGCCGGCCACCGCCAGCACGGCCACGGTCGCCATGATCGCACCGCCGCTGAGCTTGCCGGCGGCGCGCGGCGGCCGGACTGCCTGTCCGAGCGGGCGTTCGATGTCCTTGCCGATGTCAGCCAAGCCTAATCCCCGGGCGCATGGCTCCGAAGGCGAAGCCGCTTCGAAAAGACATGCGCGAATTCATCAATCCCGGCACACACCCCGCGCCATGCCTTGGGGGCTTTGCCTCACCCCCCGAATCAAACTGCCGGAACCTTTCGGTCCCGGCAGCATCGCATTGCTTCCATCAGGCTCAAACAGAAAGATGGAGCGGCGCGTGCGCCGCTCCAGATCCTTACTGGTTGAGAACCGCCTTTTGCGGATTGGGCGGGAAGGCCGGATCGGTCTTCTGGCCGCGCAGCAGCTGCTCGGCATAGATGAGCTGCAGATCGTCCTTCGGATCCGGCGGCACATAGGCTGCCGAGCCCGAACCGGTCGTGCTCTCATCGGCGCCCTTGATATGGCCCTTGAGGTCGGATTCGCCGCGCGTCAGGTCCCTGCCCTGCAGTTCCGGCGGCAACGGCTGGTCGACCTTGATGTCGGGCGTGATGCCCTTGCCCTGGATCGACTTGCCGGACGGCGTGTAATATAGCGCCGTCGTCAGCCGCAACGCACCATTCTCGCCGAGCGGAATGATGGTCTGCACCGAACCCTTGCCGAAGGACTGCGTGCCAACCACCGTGACGCGGCGCAGGTCCTGCAGCGCGCCGGCGACGATTTCCGATGCACTGGCCGAACCGCCATTGACCAGGACGATCATCGGCTTGCCGTTGATGTCGTCGACCTGCTTGGGCTTGGCGTCGAAGCGGGTGACGTCCTTGGGGTCGCGGCCGCGCGTCGAGACGATCTCGCCGCGGTTGAGGAAGGCATCGGACACGCTCACCGCCTGGTCGAGCAGGCCGCCCGGATTAAGGCGGAGATCCAGAACGTAGCCCTTCAGCTTGTCGTCGGGAATCTGCTTCTTGATGGTGTCGATGGCGTTCTCGAGGTCGTCATAGGTCTTTTCGGTGAAGGAGGTGATCTTCATGTAGCCGATGTCGTTCTCGACCCGGAACTTGACCGCCTTGACCTTGATGATGTCGCGTACGACCGTCAGTTCAATCGGCTTGTCGGCGCCCTGGCGCAGGATGGTCAGCTTGATCGGCGTGTTGACCAGGCCGCGCATCTTGTCGACCGCATCGTTGAGGGTCAGGCCGCGAACCTCTTCGCCATCGATCTTGGCAATGTAGTCGCCGGCCAGCACGCCTGCCTTGGCGGCCGGCGTGTCGTCGATCGGCGTGATCACCTTGACCAGATCGTTCTCCATGGTGACTTCGATGCCGAGGCCGCCAAACTCGCCCTTGGTCTGGACGCGCATATCCTGCGCCTGCTCGGCATTCATGTAGGAGGAGTGCGGGTCAAGCGAGGCCAGCATGCCGTTGATGGCGTTCTCGACCAGCGACTTGTCGTCGGGCGGTGTCACATACTGTGCCCGCACCCGCTCGAAGATATCGCCGAAGATCGCCAGTTGCTTGTAGGTCTCCGACCCTGCAGCGTTCGCCGCCGAGCCGGGTGCGCCATAGACCAGGCTCATGGCGGACGCGCCCATCAGCGCACCGGCAAACAGAAGCGACAGTTTCCGCATTATTCACGTCCTTCCAGAAAAACGGTCCGCCCACCATGGGGCCGGATCGACGGGTTTTCCATCCTTGCGGAACTCGACATAGAGTTCCGGCGTGGCATTTCCATTCTTCGAAACCGAGGTGCTCGCCACCCGGGCCTCTCCCATCGCACCGATCGGCTCTCCTGCAAGCACTGATTGACCGGTCGCGACGCTGATTCTGCTCATCCCCGCCAAAACGACATGATAGCCGTCGCCTGCGTTCAGGATCAAGAGTTGACCATAAGACCGAAACGGCCCCGCATAAAGCACATTTCCATCCGCCGGCGCGGTGACGATGGCTCCCGATTGTGTCGCAACCATGTCGCCAAGCATCACCGCGCCGTTACCGTCATCGGCGCCGAATCGCCGCTTGATGCGGCCGGTCACCGGCAGTGCGATCTGCCCCTGAAGGGCCGAAAAGGGCACCGCGGCGGCAAGTTGGTTGCCCTCCGGAACCGGCAGCGACGCCAATTCCGCCGGCGCAGATGTGTTGTCGCCATCCGCCGTCTTCTGCTCGGCGGCCTTGGCCGCATCGGCGGCCTTGCGGTTCTTGTCGGCCTGCGCTTCGAGCGAGGCGATCAACTCTTTCAGGCTGCCGGCCTTGGCCGCCAGCGCTTCGGATCGCTGCTTTTCCGCAGCCATTTGCGTTTGCGTGTCGGCTTCGAGCTTCTGCTTGGCCTCCAGCAGCATGCCGAGCCGCTTCTTTTCCGCCGTCTGGTCGCCGACCGCCGCTGTCAGCCGCGCCCGTTCGGCCTCGATCGACGCCGTAATCCTGGTCTGTTCCTTGAGATCGGCAAGCAGGCTATCGGTCTGCTGGCGCAGTTCGGGCACCACCGCGCCGAGCAGGATGGCGCTGCGCACCGACGACAGCGCGTCCTCGGGCTTGACCAGGATCGCCGGCGGCGGGTTGAGGCCCATGCGCTGCAACGCGCCCAGCACTTCGGCCAGAACGTCGCGCCGCGCCATCAGCGAGGCGCGGATCTTCTGTTCCTGGCCCTTCAGTCCTTCCAGCCGAGCGCCGATGTCCTCGATGTCCTGGCCGAGCTTCTGCTCGGTCATCGCCGACTGGATCAATGCGGCGGTGATCGAGGCGTGATCCTTCTTGATCGTCGCGATATCGGCGGAGAGTTTGGCCAATCGTTCCGACGACAGCGTGATCTCCTTCGAGACCCGTTCATATTCGGCCCGGCTCTGATCCGGATCGGGAGCCATGTCGAGCGTGTTTTCCGCCCGCCCCGCATGCAGCGACAGCACAAGTACCGCCGCCGCGATGCCGCAGCGCGCGCGCCAGGAGCCCGTTCTTGATTTGCTGTCTTCAGACATTGAAGCCCGACTCTATGCGTGGCTTCGTTAACGAACAATCAACCATGTTCGAAACCGCCCACTCGATGCAATCTTGCCTCGGCATTGGGGCGGAAATCCGGGTGTGTCGCACCAATTCACCGGTTTACGAGCGATGGTAGGGATGTCCCGAAAGGATGGTGGCCACACGATAAAGCTGCTCTCCCAGCATCACGCGCACCAGTTGATGCGGCCATGTCAGCAATCCGAACGACATCACTAGTTCGGCCTGGTCGCGCAGCGACTGATCGTGGCCGTCGGCGCCGCCGATGGCGATGACCAACGCCTTGCGGCCACCGTCACGCAACAGGCCGAGGCGCCCGGCGAAATCTTCCGAGGAAAAGCTTTTGCCGCGTTCGTCAAGGAGGATCAAAGCGGTTCCGGGCTGCAACTGCGTCTGCAGTTTCTGGCCTTCCTCACGCCGCCGCTCGTTGGCGGTCTGGCCGCGCCCCTCGGCAATCTCGGCAATGCCGCCAAATTCAAGCCCCACTACCGGGCCGCTCTTGGCGAAACGCTCGAAATAGCGGTCGGCCAGCAGCTTTTCGGGGCCGGCTTTCATCCGGCCCACGGCATGAACTGATATCTTCATCCTCGCCTTGTAAGCCGCGCGAACGACTTAGTGGAGCGTTTCTTCCTCGAGGTCCGGCGCCTGCCACATCTTTTCGAGATTGTAGAATTCGCGGACTTCGGGGCGGAAGACATGGACGATGATGTCGCCAGAATCGATCAGGACCCAGTCGGCGCCGGACATCCCCTCGACGCGCGCGGTGCCGAGACCGGCATCCTTGATCGCTTTGAGAAGATGATCGGCGACAGCCGCGACATGACGGTGCGATCGGCCCGAAGCGACGACCATGTAGTCGCCGAGGCTCGATTTCCCCTGGATGTCGATGGAGACAATGTTTTCGGCCTTGGAGTCTTCCAGACTGGCAAGGACTGTCTTGATGGCACGGGACACGGCGTCGTCTACGCTGATCCTGGCCGGCGAAGGCATGATATCGGCCTTCTTCCGCAGTGCTGTTCTCAGTGTAGTTCCTTTCGCAGCAAGAACAACCAAATCACCCCTTGAAGCAGGTGACACCACTTAGATAGGCAGAGTTCCCCGACAGTTTCAAGACGGGACCCTGCCTCGCACGAACGTATTGTCGCTGCTGTGGTTCCGCCGCACGCCGGAAAAGATCGGAACCCTCGCCGTCGGCATGGGTTATCGGCTCACCGACCAACGGGATTTCCCCATGCCGATCGACCCGCAAAACGCCTTTCTCAGCGTCCAGGCTGGCCTCGCCCAACTGAGCACGCTGATTGTTTCGTACTCCTTCTCGGCCATCGGTGCCGTCATCCTCTTGATTGTCGGCTATATCGTCGCCGGTCTTGCCGAACGTTCGATCTTCGCTGGTCTCGGCCATATCCATGGTTTCGACGCGACGTTGCGGCATTTCTTCTCGAAGATCGTCCGCTACGCCATCCTGATCCTCGTCACCATCATGGTGCTCGGCCAGTTCGGCGTGCAGACGGCCTCGATCATTGCCGCGATCGGTGCCATTGGCCTCGCCATCGGCCTGGCGTTGCAGGGCACGCTGCAGAACATCGCCGCCGGCATCATGCTTCTGGCGCTGCGGCCGTTCCGCATCGGCGAATCCGTCGAGGTCGGTTCGATCGCCGGTACGATCGAGGAGATCGGCCTGTTCGCGACCAAGCTCAGGACGGCCGACGGGGTCTACATATTGGCGCCGAACTCGACGCTGTGGAACCAGCCGGTGCGCAACTTTTCGCGCAACGGCGTACGCCGCAGCGACATCATACTCAGCATCGGCTCCTGGAACGACATCGACAGGGCGCAGAAAGCCTTGCTTGCCATTGCCGCGGCCGAACGGCGAGTGAAACGTGAGCCGGCACCGATCGCTTTCGTCTCGACATTGGGCGACAGCACTGTTTCGATTGCCCTGCGCTATTGGACATCGTCGGCGGACTTCTTCGCCACCCAGACCGATCTCACCAAGCGCGCCAAACAGGAATTCGATAGCGAAGGCATATCGATCCCGCTGCCGCCGCCGGAAGCGCCCCAACCGGAAGCCCGTCGACAATAGGCGGTTGGCTCAGTGCCGGCCCTCATCGTCCGGTGCGAAGGCAAGTTCGACCGGCAACGGCGCCTGCGCCGTCATCGGTGCGAAACTGCCGGTTTCACCGACCGGGACCGCACGCGTCGTGAACACGCGCAAAAGCACGAACAGGCAGAAGGCTGCGGCGATGAGAACAGCCACATAGATGAAAGCCTGCGTTCCGAAGACGGCTGAAAGCGCCGTCACGATGCCGGGCACGACGAAACCCGACAGCGACCAGGCAAACAAAAGCGAACTGGACAGCGCCACCATGTCGTCCTTGCCGGCGCGGTCGGCGGCATGTGCGCTGGCCAGCGAATAGATCGATTCCGAGGCGCCGTCCCACACGATATAGATCACAACCAACGCGGCCAACGCGCCGCCATCGAACCCGAGCGCAAACAGGCCGGCAACCATGGCGAGCGCGGATGCGGCGATCAGCACATAGCGGCGGTCGGTTCGGTCGGAAATCCAGCCAAGCGGGATCTGCAGGATCAGCGTGCCGAGAGGCATCGCCGAAAGCAGCAGCGCCACATCGGCCTGGCTGTAGCCCTTGGCCGTGGCGTGGATCGGCGCGAAGCCCGCAATCGACATCGACAGGCCGCCGACCGCAAGCATGCCGGCGACGCCGACCGGTGAAACCCGCCAGGCACGGCGCAGCGCCACCGAGGCCGCCTGCGGTGCCGGCGGCTGGGCAAGTTTGGTCATCCCGACAGGGAGGATCGATAGCGCGGTGAAGACGATGCCGATCAGCGGCGCATCCGCTGTCCTGATATCGACCAGCGCCAGCGTCGCGTAGCCGACGCCGAGCCCGGCGACATAGGCAACGTAGAAGAAAGCCATCACCCGGCCGCGGATGGCGTTGGCAACGGCATCGTTGAGCCAGCTCTGCGCGACGATGAACAGGCCGCAGATGGCAAAGCCGTAGAGCGCGCGGGCGGCTATCCACAGCAGCGGATGGACCCCGGCGCCGACCGCGGCGTTGGCCAGCGCGATCAGCGCCGACAACACCATGAAGGCACGGGCATGGCCGACCCTTCGCACCAGCGGTCCGGTCAGGATGCAGCCCGCCAGCCCGCCGGCCGAAAGTCCGGTGATGATCAGCCCGGCCCAGGTCGGATCGAAACCCTCGGCGCCGAGCCGAACCGGGATATAGGCAAACATCAGCCCGTTGCCGACGGCAATCAGTGCCATCGACACGATGACGCTGGCAATCGCGATCAGCGGCGTGGGCTCGGCGCCCTGCTCGGCTTCGCTGCGGGTTTTCCTGGGAATCGACATGCCTGCTCAGGATTGCCCATGAAACGGGCAAAGGGAGCGATAAAAGCGACATGGCCGGGCGGTCGGGCTCACCCCTTCGCCAGCTTGCGGATCGCGCTCGATGACAGCGACGAGCGCGGGCCGTGGATGAAGGTCCAGGCCGGTGCCTTCATGCGGGCAAGCCGCGGCGCATCGCCCTCGTCGATGCGGGCATAGTCGAAGGTCTTGGCGACGACCGAGGACAGGAACGACAGCGTCGCGCCCGGGCGGTCGATGACGGCGATCGGGAAGGTCATGACGATCTCGCGCCAGCGCTGCCAGCGGTGAAAATCACGCAGACTGTCGGCACCCATGATCCAGACGAAGTCGACGCCGGGATTGCGCGCCTTGACCAGCGCCAGCGTGTCGGCGGTGTAGCGGACGTGATGGGCGGCTTCGAAAGCGGTGACCTTGATCTTCGGGTTCTTGGCGATCTGCTCCGACAGCTGCAGCCGCTCGTCCAGCGGCGCCAATTCCCTGGTGTTCTTCAGCGGATTGCCCGGCGTCACCATCCACCACAGCTGGTCGAGCGACAGGCGTCTGAGCGCAATCTCGGCGACCAGCGCGTGGCCGGCATGCGGCGGATTGAACGAGCCGCCGAACAGGCCGACGGCCAGCCCTTTCTCGGCATGCGGCATTTTGAGATAATGGGAGGGAACGGGGGGGTGGGAAGGGGATAGCATCGCGCTAGGCACCCCCCTCTGCCCTGCCGGCCATCTCCCCCGCAAGGGGGGAGATCAGCAGTTTCGGCGAAGGCGTAAATCTTGCCGCGTTGGAGATCGGCGAAACCCGAAATGCCAGCCAATCTCCCCCCTTGCGGGGGAGATGTCCGGCAGGACAGAGGGGGGTGGCTGGGCGCAAGCTTCAGGCCCTTTGGGCGAAATACGTCAAGGCCTCACCTGTCCAGACCCGCGCACGCGGTATTTGAACGACGTCAGTTGCTCGACGCCCACCGGTCCGCGCGCATGCATCTTGCCGGTGGCGATGCCGATCTCGGCGCCCATGCCGAACTCGCCGCCGTCGGCGAACTGCGTCGATGCGTTGTGCAGCAGGATCGCCGAATCGATCTCGTTGAAGAATTTTTCGACCGCTTGCGCATCCTCGGCGACGATCGCCTCGGTGTGATGCGAGGAAAACGTCTCGATGTGATCGATCGCACCCTTGATACCGTCGACCAGCTTCACCGCGATGATGGCATCGAGATATTCAGTCACCCAGTCGGCATCGGTCGCCGGCCTGGCGTCGAAAAACACTTTCAGCACCTCGGCATCGGCATGGATCTCGCAGCCGGCCGCGCGCAGTGCGTTGAGGATCGGCACCAGATGCGTGGAGGCGACCGCGCGGTCGACCAGCAGCGTCTCTGCGGCACCGCAGACGCCGGTGCGCCGCATCTTGGCGTTGACGGCGATCCGCACCGCCATTTGGAGCTCGGCCGAACGGTCGATGTAGAGATGGCAGATGCCTTCGAGATGCGCGAAGACCGGCACCCGCGCCTCGTTCTGCACACGCCCGACGAGGCTTTTGCCACCGCGCGGGATGATGACGTCCAGCGTACCGCTTAAGCCTTTCAGCATCTCGCCGACGGCGGCGCGGTCGGTGGTCGGCACCAGCTGGATGGCGTCTTCCGGCAGGCCGGCTTCCCTCAGCCCTTCGACCAGCCCGGCATGGATGGCGGCCGATGAATTCAGCGAATCCGAGCCGCCGCGCAGGATCACCGGATTGCCGGCCTTGAGGCACAGCGCGCCGGCATCCGCCGTGACGTTCGGGCGGCTCTCATAGATCACGCCGACGACGCCGAGCGGCGTGCGCACGCGCTCGATATGCAGGCCGTTCGGCCGGTCCCACTCGGCGATCACGTCGCCGACCGGATCGCGCAGCGCGGCGATTTCCCTGATGCCCTCGGCCATGGCGCGGATGCGCGCCGGATCGAGCTTCAGCCGGTCCATGAAGGAGGCGGAAAGCCCGGATTCCTGGCCGTTCGAGACATCGATGGCGTTGGCGTCGAGAATGTCCTGCTGACGAGCGACGATCGCCTCGGCCATGGCGAGGAGTGCGGCGTTCTTGGCGGCGGTCGCGGCAATGGCCAGCGGTCGGGCGGCAGCGCGGGCGCGGCGGCCGATATCGGCCATCGTTGCTACGGTGTCATCCCCGGATTTTTCATGCAGTTTCAGCATTTGTATTCTCTGAGGTCGCGATTAGCGATGATGCTTTACACGTAGGTGGCAATCCCATCAACGCGATCCGTCCGCATGATATAGTGCCTTGGCGATAAGAGGAGGCGACGTTGCCGGAAATTTCATCGAAAGACCTGAAGAAAATGAGAAATAGCTTCCGGCTAGACGTGGCAAAGCATCTTGCGGCAAAGGCTCAAGAGCGAAGCCTCGTTACATATGGGGAACTGACCGAAGAATTTGGTGGGATTGACCGTGGCTGGGGAAACACATTGGGAGGGATAGCGCTCCGCTGTCACGACGCGGAGCTTCCTTGCCTATCCGTGATTGTGGTGAGCAAGGGAACAGGCCAACCCTCTGTCGATGCCCTTCTCTACAAAGACCTTGGATTA
Source organism: Mesorhizobium sp. M1342 (assembly GCF_040317955.1). Taxonomy (NCBI): domain Bacteria; kingdom Pseudomonadati; phylum Pseudomonadota; class Alphaproteobacteria; order Hyphomicrobiales; family Phyllobacteriaceae; genus Mesorhizobium; species Mesorhizobium sp. M1342. Next base: position 140,409 of record NZ_JAMYLI010000013.1, read on the forward strand.
TCAAGCCCATCGGAAATAGAGGCGGAGCAACAGCGATGCTTCGATCAAAATTGGAAAAGTACACCGCTAGGCTGACGGCTTGTCGGAATGGCTCACCACAAGGTCGTCGCGGTGGATCATCGCCGAACGCGCCTCGTAACCGAGCACGGTTTCGATCTCGGCCGTCTTCAGGCCCGCGATCCTTACGGCATCGGCTGCATCGTAGGCAACCAGCCCGCGCGCGATCTCGCGGCCCTCGGGCGACAGGATCGCCACCGTGTCGCCGCGCGAGAAATTGCCGCTGACCAGCTTGACGCCCGCCGGCAGCAGCGACTTGCCCGACAGCAGCGCGCCGATGGCGCCGGCATCGACTGTCAGCCGGCCGGCCGGTTCGAGTTGGCCGGCGATCCAGGTCTTGTAACCCTTGACCGGATTGGAACTCGGCCGGAAGAAGGTGGCGCGTTCGCCGCGTTCAATCGCCATCAGCGGCGACAGCCGCGTGCCCGACGTGATGATCATCGCGGTGCCGGCGGCGGTGGCGATCTTGCCGGCATCGAGCTTCGTGCGCATGCCGCCGCGCGACAGCTCGGAAGCGGCCGCACCCGCCATCGCCTCGATATCGGGCGTGATCCGGTCGACCACCGGAATGAATTTGGCATGGGGGTCACGCGCCGGCGGCGCCGTATAGAGGCCATCGATGTCGGAGAGCAACACCAAAAGATCAGCACCCATCATCGTGGCGACACGGGCCGCCAGCCGGTCATTGTCGCCATAGCGGATTTCGGACGTCGCCACCGTGTCGTTTTCGTTGATGACCGGCACCGCCTTCATCTTGAGCAGTGTCGAGATCGTTGCCCGCGCATTGAGATAGCGGCGGCGCTCCTCGGTGTCGCCGAGCGTCAGCAGGATCTGGCCCGATTTCAGGCTGCCCTTGCCGAGCGCGTCCGACCAGGCGCCGGCCAATGCGATCTGTCCCACGGCTGCCGCCGCCTGGCTCTCCTCCAGTTTCAGGGCTCGCTTGCCGAGGCCAAGGATGGTGCGGCCAAGCGCGATGGCGCCGGAGGAGACGACGAGGATTTCAGCGCCGCCCTGGGCCAGCCCGGCAATGTCGTCGGCGAGCGAAGCCAGCCAGTCTCGCTTGAGGCCCGTCGCGCGGTCGACGAGCAGCGCCGAGCCGATCTTGACGGTGATGCGCCGATATTTTTTCAGCGACTGCATGGCCTACTTGTCCCAGCGCGTCTCGACCGGGGTAGCCGTCCGCGCACGCGCCTCGCCCACCACCGACATCAGCGCCCGCAGCACCGCCTCGACGCCTTCGCCGGTGACCGCCGACAACAGCATCGGCGCGCGGCCGGCGGCACGCTTCAGCGAGGCGACTTTCTTCTTGCGCGCATCGGCGTCGAGCGTGTCGACCTGGGAAAGTGCCACGATCTCGACCTTGTCGGTCAGGCCGTTGCCATAGGCCTCGAGCTCCGCGCGCACGGTCTTGTAGGCCTTGCCCGGATTTTCCTCCTGCGCCGAAACAAGATGCAGCAGCACACGCGTGCGCTCGACATGGCCAAGGAAGCGGTCCCCGATGCCGACGCCCTCATGCGCGCCTTCGATGAGACCCGGAATGTCGGCGATGACGAACTCGCGCGCGTCGATCCGGGCGACGCCGAGGCCGGGATGCAGCGTCGTGAACGGATAGTCGGCGATCTTCGGCTTGGCCGCGGTGACCGCCGCCAGGAATGTCGACTTGCCGGCATTGGGCAGCCCGACCAGCCCGGCATCGGCGATCAGCTTCAGCCGCAGCCAGATGTTGAGCTCCTGCCCCGGCAGGCCGGGATTGGCGCGGCGCGGCGCCTGGTTGGTCGAGGTCTTGAAATGTTGGTTGCCGAACCCGCCATTTCCGCCCTTGGCCAGCAGAAAGCGCTGGCCGACCACGGTCAGATCGCAGATCAGCGTCTCGTTGTCCTCTTCGAACACCTGCGTTCCCGCCGGCACCTTCAGTGTGACATCGGCGCCCTTGGCACCGGTCATGTTGCGGCCCATGCCGTGGACGCCGGTCTTGGCCTTGAAATGCTGCTGGTAGCGGTAGTCTATCAGCGTGTTCAACCCGTCGACCGCCTCCAGCCAGACATCGCCGCCACGGCCGCCATCACCGCCATCCGGCCCGCCGAACTCGATGAACTTTTCGCGCCGGAACGACACCGAACCGGCGCCACCGTCACCGGAGCGGATGTAGACCTTGGCTTGATCGAGAAATTTCATGGGATTGTACAGTTTCTACTAGTGGCCTTGCGGCATTGCTCTAAACCTTGGCCCTTGCTCTAAACCAAGGCGCGGCGAAGGGCGAGGCCGTTTTGTGACAATGGCCGCGTGGGATCGGCCGGAGAGATGCCGGAATGAAGCTTGTAACTTACAACATCCAGTACGGCATCGGCCTCGACGGGCAATACGATGTCGGGCGCATCGCTGATGCCGTGCGCGGCGCCGACGTGATCGCTTTGCAGGAGGTGACCCGCAACAATCCCAGGAATAGCGGCCGCGACATGGTCGCCGAGATCGGCGAGGCGCTGCCCGACTACTTCGCCGTCTATGGCAGCAATTTCGAGGCCAATATCGGTTCGCACATCGACAATGGCCGCGCCATCACGAAAACCTTCCAGCTCGGCAACATGGTGCTGTCGAAAACGCCTATTCATCTGTCGCGCAACCTGCTTTTGCCGCGCAGCCGCAGCTTCGAGATGATGAACTTCCAGCGTGGCGCGCTGGAAGCGCTGATCGAGACGCCGCTTGGTTTCATCCGCTTCTATTCCATCCATCTCGATCACCGCAGCCCCGTCGAACGCGCCAGCCAGATCCAGTTCTTGCGCCAACGCATGCTGAACTACGCGCTCGAAGGCGGCGCGCTGTCCGGCGTCGCCGAGATCGGCCTGCCGGAACTGCCGCATCCCGAAGCCTTTGTCGGCATGGGCGATTTCAACATGCTGGCCGGTTCACCCGAATATGTCGAACTCGCCGGCCGGCCGGACCATGAATTCGGCATGCCGCTGACCGCCGACTTCGCCGTCGATGCCGCCTTGCGCCTGAACGCCACCGGCGACGATCTCATCAGCTGGGTCGACCCGAAACAACCCACCGACCCCAGCCGCCACAAGCGCATCGACTATATCTTCACAAGCGCTTCGCTTGCCAAATCCCTGAAGCGCCTGTGGGTCGACCGGAAAGCTGACGGTTCGGACCACCTGCCGGTGTGGGTCGAACTGGGCTGATGGCCTTTCATCCGGCAGTGTTTTCACGTTCGACGATCGCCATCATGATCGTATCGCGGTATTCCCCGTCGATATGGACGGCGTCGCGCTGCACGCCCTCCCTGACAAACCCGACCTTGTCGTAAAGAGAGATGGCGCGAGCATTGTCGGAATGCACGGAAAGCTCGACGCGGATAAAGCCGGTCTTGCGCGCCTGTGCCAAGGTCGCATTGATGAGCCGCAGTCCGAGGCCACGCCCCCGATAGGAAGGAATGATCCCCATTCCGAGGGAGCCGCGATGCGCATGGATGAGCCGATCGTGACGTGAGATGTCGCACCAGCCGACGACCTCGCCACGAACAACGGCCACGAACCCCGGATCGCCTCTCCCGATACGGTCCATTGCGAAACTTCTGACTTGATCCAGCGGTGGCGCCTCTAGGAAGGACAGGTACTTTCGCTCACGCGCTACGACATCGAGCGCGCGATGAAAGCTTTCGATATCCCCGGGCGTCATCGGCGCGATCGCGACCGTTTCAATATCGCTGCTGTCGACCATTGGCTTGACCGTCGTCACACATCAAAAATGTACCCAGTTCCGCAGGCTGGTCCAGGTCTTGCGATCGAGCCGGTAGCGCTCGACGGGAACCTGGCCGGCGACGATCGAATTCAGCATGCCCTGGCCGGCATATTGGAACCCGCATTTGTGGATGACGCGGCGCGAGGCCGGATTGATGACCCGCGTCGAGGCCTGCAGCACCTGGATCGACGTCCTCTGGAAGGCGAGATCGACCAGCGCATGGGCTGCTTCCGTCGCATAGCCCTTCTTCCAGTAAGGCTCGCCGATCCAGTAGCCGAGTTCCAGCCCGCGTTCGGTGGTGTTGAGACCGGCACAGCCGACGAACGTGTCGGTTCCGGCCAGCGTCAGGGCGTAGGCGATGCCGGCCCGGCGCGACCTGGTCATGGCGAGGAAGGAGCGCGCCTCGGCCTCGCCATAGGGGTGCGGCATGCGTGCCAGCATTTCGGCGACATGACGGTTGTCGGCAAGTTCGACCAGTTGCGCGACATCGCCTTCATGGGGCGCCCGCATCACCAGCCGCTCGGTGACCAGCACCGGGCAGTCTATCGCGTAACTTCCGTCTTCTGAGTCTTCCGCTTCGGCAACCATTTGAAAGTCCTCCAGGCACAAGAAAAAGGGGAGATGGAAACCCATCTCCCCTGATCCTTTTCCTGGCTTTGCCAGACACCGGTTCCCGAGATGGGCGCCGGTGTTCTAGTGCGGAACCGGCTACTCCGCGGCTTTGGCAATCGGGTTGACCGATACGTAGGTTCGGCCGTTGGCTTTTTTGTTGAACGTCACGGCGCCGGTCTCGAGCGCAAAAAGCGTATGATCCGTGCCCATGCCGACATTGACGCCGGGATGCCACGTGGTGCCGCGTTGACGAATGATGATGTTGCCCGGGATGACGGCTTCGCCGCCGAACTTCTTCACGCCCAGACGCTTGGAATGCGAGTCGCGACCGTTGCGCGACGAGCCGCCAGCTTTCTTGTGTGCCATCTAACTAACTCCGTTGCGCCGCAAGGCGCCTAAAAGGCCTTATGAACGCGTTCGCGTTCCGTTTCAAGTCCGATCCGGCGACCCAATCGCCAGAAAATTACTTCGCAGCCAATTCCTTGGCCTGCTCGCGCCAGTCCTTGATCTGGTCGGCGCTGAAGGGCATGTGCTCGTCGATCTTGGCGACATCCTTCTCGGTCAGCTTGGCAAGCTGGGCGAAGGTGATGATGCCCTGCTCGTTAAGATCCTTGGCTGCGACCGGGCCGATGCCCTTGATCACGGTCAGATCGTCCGGCTCACCCTTCGGTGCCTTGAACAGTGGCGCTGCGGCGGTCTCGGCTGCCTTTGTCTCGGCTGCCTTGGCCTTGGGCTCCTTCTTCGGCGCGGCTTCCGCCTGCACCTCGGTGGCGGCCTCGGCCTTCACCTTCTTCGGCGCCTTGGCCGCTGCCGTCTTGGTCGGCTTGGCGCCACCCAGCAGGATCTCGGAGATCCGCACGGTGGTCAAAAGCTGGCGATGGCCGATCTTGCGGCGCGAATTCTGCCGGCGGCGCTTCTTGAAGGCGATGACGGTGCGGTTCTTGCCCTGTTCGACGACTTCGGCGGTGACCACCGCGCCGTCGACGAACGGCGCGCCAAACGTGACATTCTCGCCTTCGCCATGCGCCAGAACGTGGCCGATTTCGACCATATCGCCGACATTGGCTTCAACTTTTTCGATCTTCAGGAGATCGTTGGCGGCAACGCGATACTGCTTGCCACCCGTTTTAATGACTGCGAACATTTTTTGCCTTTCGCTGTTCGGTCGGCCTTGATGAACCGCCTCTGGCAGTTCAGCCGTCTTTTTGTCAGTCTGCGGGTTCAAAAAACAAGCGGCGCGGAAGAACCCTCCACGCCGATTGCGCGCTGTCCCTAACCGAAGGTTGGGGGCGAGTCAAGGCAAACCAGCCGCGCCGTTTCCGAGACCGTCATTGCGAGCACGGACCGGCTGTGCCGACATGCCCACGGCGTTGCCCCCGCCTGGGCTGAGGATGGGTGACTGGTCGGCAATCTGCCTCGGGTCTCGCTGTACCCCACCAGCCGTGAATCCGCCGCTTGCCAAGCAAGCCAAATAACTGACGGATTGGCCTTGTAACCTGCCCGTTCAGCCGTTATCTAGTGCGCCGCGCCGGCAACGGCCGACCATGACCGCGGAGAGGTGGCAGAGTGGTCGAATGCACCGCACTCGAAATGCGGCATGGGTGCAAGCCCATCGGGGGTTCGAATCCCTCCCTCTCCGCCATTTAGCCCAAGAACCTGACATCTCCTGGGCTGCTAGCCGCCTGCCGCATATCGCGCAGCCAACAGGACAAAGCCGCCCGAGCCGGGACACTCTGGCCTTTGCGGAGGCGTAAAGCTTCGGCGATGGGCAGGCCCATTCGGCTCTCCGCACATGGTTTTCTGTCCGCAAGCGCAGCCATGTCGCTGTGAATTTGCCAGCCGGTTTGGCCCAAATGGGGGAAGTGGCCGGCCCAAGATCTCGTAATGGTTGGTTCGCCCAGCCAGTTAGGAGACCACTATGCGCAAAGCCTCTCTCGCCGTCACAGTCGTCGGCACGGCCTTCTTCAGTCTTTCCACTGTCGCATCGGCATGCGTGTCGATGGACGGCAACTTCGTCGTAAACAACTGCAATTATCGCGTCATGGGAAATTGCAAAGGCTCGGATGGCAGTTGGGGTGGCTTCGGACCCATCCGCCCGGGCGGTCGTGAGGTAACTTCCAAAAGACGCGATGCCGGCTGGGACGTCAGCTATTGCAATTACGATTCATGGGTGGCCGGCACATGTCGGCCGAAGGATCCCAGGCAGATGTAAGCCGCTTTCAAGCATGTCACTTTGCGCGCTCGGCTCGTTGCTGACGATGTGGCCGGCGTCGAACACCGGCCACTCTGTCGGTGCACGATAAATCCGTTACTGCTCCTTCTTGAACAGGTCCTGGAAGATCAGCTGGCCCCAAGTGCGGCCGCGTGCGTGCACCAGTGCGCCACCCTCGTTGAGCTTCCCCAGCTTGACCGGTGCGAACCCGAGTTGTTTGGCTAAGGCCGCCACGGGAGCGATCGCGTCCTCGTCGTCGCTCGACAGAAAGACGACCCGGTGCCCGCCCTCGACGATCGGATCGGCAGCCAAAGTGGCTGCAATCAGGTGATTGAACCCTTTGACGAGCTTGGCACCGGTGAACGCCTTTGCGACGAAGGCGGAGGACGGCAGACCGTCCAGCTCTTCAGGGGCTGGAAACACGTTCGTCGCGTCGATGATCGTCTTGCCTTCCCAGCTTGACAGCGCCTTCGCGACATCTGGGTGCGACTCGAAACGAACCGCCAGAAAGACGATGTCCGCCTTGATCGCTTCCGCCAGCGTTTTCGGGATAATCGTGGGTCCGATCGCGGCCGCATCGGCTGCAAAGCTTTCCGGGTCGCGCGTGGTTGCCACGGACACTTCGATGCCGTTGCGGGCAAACGCCTTGGCAAGAGCGTGGCCGATCTTGCCGAAGCCAATAATTGCATAGCTCATGTATATTCTCCTTCAGTTTACCACGCCCTGCGGGCCCGGAATATCGAATGGAATGAACGGCGGGGCGTAGCGTCAGATTTGCGCCAGGCCCCCGTCGACGGCGACCTCGCTGGCGGTCATGAAGCTGCTGTCGGGCGACGCGAGAAACGCAGCCGCCGCTCCAATCTCCGCCGGATCGGCCATGCGCTGGAGCGGGTTCATCGAGGCGAAGGCCTTCAAGCCCTCCTCCCCTATCGCTGCCTTCGCGAGTTCGGTCGCTGTCGGCCCGGGCGACAGCACGTTTACCCGGATGCCGGTGCCCTTCAGGTCCTCCGCCCAGCTCCGCGCAAGATTGCGCACGGCCGCCTTGCTCGCGCTGTAGACGCTGAATGCGGGGGCGCCCGTGGTGCCGGCGCTCGATCCGGTCAGGATGATCGAACCGCCCTCGCCCATCAGCGGCAGCGCCTTCTGGACCGTGAATATCGTACCCTTCACATTGGTGTCGAAGGTTTCGTCAATGTGCTCGGCGGTGATCTCGCCGAGCGGAAGCAGGCCTCCCGCCCCGGCATTGGCGAAGACGATGTCGAGGGTTCCGCGCTCGGCCTTCACCGCCGCGTAGAGCCGGTCGAGGTCGGCCTCGTCGGAAACCGAGCCTTTCACCGCGCGGGCATTGGCCCCGAGGTTGGCCCCAGCAGCGTCGAGCACATCCTGCCGACGGCCGAAAATGAAGACGAAAGCGCCCTCCTCGATGAAGCGCTTTGCAGCGGCGAGGCCGATGCCGGTGGCGCCACCCGTAATAACCGCAACCTTACCGTCTAGTTTTCCCATAACTCAATCCTTCCAGGCTCTGTCTTTGGTCGTTCGGGTACGCCCCGAGAACCTCTAGATGGGCCCGTCAGAGTCACGCGGTGAGTGCGGAAGCGCGCACATCGGTGGTGCAAAATCGATCCGCTTTCAGGAACTGACGCCAGCCGTGACGATCCGTGTCCGCCATTCGGAATTGCGCCGCCCCTGTCGACATAAGCTATGATGTCCCGCCCGTACTGCTGTAGCATGCGTTAGATACGGGCTTGGGAAGGCGCACCGCGCGGTGCCGGATTGCACCATGATCGACTGGGATGACATTCGCTACTTTCTTGCCGTCGCGCGCAGAGGCTCGGTGCGGGCTGCCGGCGCGCAGCTCGGGGTGAATCACTCGACCGTGCTGCGACGCGTCGCCCAGCTCGAGGAACGCCTCGGAGCGCACATGTTCGAAAAGCTGCCTTCGGGCTACCGCCTAACGGCTGCGGGCGAGGAGGTCCTCGATCTCGCGAACCAGATGGAAGCGTCGTCGCACCAGCTGGAGACGCGCGTCTTCGGGCGCGACCAGGGTGTGCGCGGGCTTCTGCGGGTGACGCTGGCACCGCCCCTCGCGACACACCTGCTCATGCCGGACTTCGCCGATTTCGCGCGTCTGCACCCGGACATCGAGATGGAAATCCTGTCGTCCGGCGAGCTGGCAAATCTGACCAACCGAGAGGCCGACGTCGCGATCCGCGTCGTCTACGACCGCAAAACCCTGCCGCTCAATCTTCACGGCCTGAAGGGACCGGAGGTGTTCGGCGGCGTCTACATGTCCCGCGATCGCCTGGCCGCGTGGCGTGCGGGCGCGCCTGATCCCATCCGGTGGATCGTCATAAGCGTTCATGGAATTCCAGAGTGGGCCGGCGCGGGTGAGGTTCGCACCACTGGCGTTCCATTCAGGACCACGGACGCCGAGGCGCAGATCGTTGCCGTACGGCAAGGTCTCGGGATCACGACACTGCCGTGCTTCGTCGGAGATGCCGACCCCCTGCTGGTGAGGGTGCCGGGCACCGACCTGCACATGTACGGAACGCTCTGGCTTCTCACACAGGGGGAGACACGCAAGACGAAGCGCGTGCGGCTCTTCACGGAGTTCGTATCCCGCAGGCTCGCCGCCTACGCTCCGCTTTTCACGGGACTGTCCATATCGCGCGACTGACGCCCGGCGGGTCGACGCTGCGGTGGATAAGCGGACAGCGGCACCTATTGCGGTTGCAGATGCTCAGCCATGAAGTCGATGAACGCCTCAGTCTGGGCCTGATCTGTCGACTGGCCGGCCAGAGAACATTGAACTCGGTCTCGGCGGGGGCATGGGCGGTGGAGGAATGGGCGGCGACGGAACAGGAGGTTTCGGAACGGATGCCTTCTCCGAAGATCCCTATGCTTCAGGGCGCGTGACCAGTCGCTGATCTGACCTCAGGCCGAACCATCGGATTGGTGCTCGGCAATCGCACTCAGAAAAACCTGGCCGAACTCCTTCAGCTTTGCCGCCCCAACCCCATTCACTTCAGCGAAGGCGTCGAGGTCGTTTGGGCGGCGCTCTGCCATGTCGATCAGGGTGCGATCGGAAAACACCACATAGGCCGGCACCTGGCGCTCCTTGGCGAGCCGCAGTCGCAAGGTCTTCAGCGCGGCCAGCAGCCCGGTGTCCACATCCGATTGCCCGAAATCCTGCCCGGAGCGCGTCTTGCCGCGCAAGGCGCGGCTGCGCACCTCGACGCGATAATGGAACGGCACCTCGCCACGGCCAAGCGCATGGCCTTTTTCGGCGATGGCGAGGCCGCCATGGCCGGCCGGATCCGGCATCAGGAACCCGCCCGCGACGAGCTGCCGGATCAGCGACAGCCAAAAATCCTTCTTGTGCGCCAGCCCGCTGCCGAAGGCGGCAAGCCTCTGGTGGTTCCTGGCCAGCACCTTCTCGGTTTCATGGCCGAGCAGGATGTCGATGACATGGCCGGCACCGAAGCGTTCGCCACTCTGCGCGATCGCCGCCAGGATGATCCGCGCCTCCGCTCCGCCATCGGCGCGCGGCGCCTGGTCGAGGCAGGTGTCGCAATTGCCGCAAGGCTGCGCTTCTTCGCCGAAATAGCCGAGCAGCACCTGGCGGCGGCACTGCGCCGTCTCGCAATAGCCGATCAGCGTGTCGAGCCGGCCATGCGAGCGCCTCTTGTGCTCGGGCGGCGCATCCTCGTCGTCGATGAACATCCGGCGCATGCGGATATCGCCAAGGCCGAACAGCATATGCGCCTCGGCGTCCCGCCCATCGCGGCCGGCGCGGCCGATCTCCTGGTAGTAGGCCTCCAGGCTGCCCGGCATGTCGGTGTGGAAGACATAGGCGACATCAGGCTTGTCAATGCCCATGCCGAAAGCGATGGTCGCCACCATGACGACGCCGGACAGGGTCATGAAGCTGTTCTGGTTGGCGTCACGCGCCTCCTTGCTCATGCCGGCATGATAGGCGAGCGCGGTGACGCCGTTCTTCTCGAGGAAGGCCGCCATCTCCTCCGTCTTCTTGCGCGACAGGCAATAGACGATGCCGCTGCGGCCGGGATGACGCTCGACGAAGCGCAGCAGCTGCCGCTTGCTGTCCTGCTTGGCCTCGATGGCAAGCTTGATGTTCGGCCGGTCGAAGCCCAGCACCAGGGTCTCGACGCGCTCGGCAAACAGCCGGGATTCGATGTCGGTGCGCGTGCCTTCGTCCGCCGTTGCCGTCAGCGCGATGATCGGCACGTTGGGAAAGATGCCGCGCAGACGCGACAGGTCCTCGTATTCGCGCCGGAACGCCGGCCCCCATTGCGAGATGCAATGCGCCTCGTCGACGGCGATCAGGCTGACATCGAGCCTGGCCAGCGCGTCGAGCATGCGCTCGGTCATCAGCCGCTCCGGCGCGAGATAGAGCAGGCGCGTCTGGCCCGAGGCGACGCGACGCCATGCGGCGATATTGGCATCGCGGTCGATCGAGGAATTGATCGTGTCGGCCGCCACGCCGGCAAGCCGCAAGGCGGCGACCTGATCCTGCATCAGCGCCACCAGCGGCGAAACGACAATGGTGAGCCCACCCAGGACCAGTGCCGGCACTTGGTAGCAGAGCGATTTGCCCGCACCTGTCGGCATGACGGCCAGCACATGCCGCCCGGCCAGCAGCGCATCCATGACATCGGCCTGGCCGGGGCGAAAATCATCAAAGCCGAACACGTCCTTCAGGACGCGCCGCTTGGGATCTCGCTCTTCTGTCGCGACGGCCGCCGGTGCCTGCATCACCGCGCGTCCACGGTCGGCGTGCTTATTGGCATGTCATAGCCGAACTCGGCGCAGAAACGCCGGACGCCGACGAGAAATGCCGGGGGCAGACCGCCGAGATAGGTCCTGAATTCTTCATTCCGTTCCCATTTTCTCAACGAAGCCACCCGGATCGGATTGTCCGGATCCTCGCTGAAACGAATGTGCGGTGTCAGTCCGAACGACTGCGCGATTCTGTCCTGCTGCGCATCGGGCGCGCCGATCATGTCTTCGTAGCGGACAAAGAGTATCTGCCGGTGCGGTTGTGCCTTCTTCAGCCGGGTCAGCGCGTCGTATTCGGCCAGCCAGCGATGCGGCGTGACGTGGAACCGACGCTCGTGGCGTGTTTGCGGATGCGAACTTGTCAGCGTGTCGAATGGATGGCGCACACAATAGATCAAGCCGATGGAGGGAGGTAGCTTCGCCAGATGCGCAAAACCGCGCGCATCGCGCTTGACGACGAGGTTCGATTCCGGCCGATCCAGCATGTCCAGCATTGTGTATCGCGCTTCGGGCGGATGGACGAAAATATCCCCGAAACACCTCATCAGCCGCTGTGTCAGCGTCGTCCCGCTGCGCGCGCAGCCCGAAATGAAAATTCTGTTGGCGGGCGTCGCGCGTGCGTATGTGCGTCTTTGCATGCGCTGTTTCAGAGACAGCGGCACGAATCGCAGAAACTCCCGCATAACCCTTCGCGCGGCCGCTCCAAACGCAGCCTCAAGCCTGCGCGCGCCCTTCATCCGCAATTCCGCTGGCGCAATGCGGCAACCCGATCTTGCATCAGGGCCACCCGGGACGAAACGCGCCGCCTGCGGGCCACGGCCAAGATACTCATCGCCGATGCCTGCATCAGGCAGACACCGGGCTGCAATTTCGTGGATTGGAGAGGATGTGGAAACCGGTCAAAACGACTCTCCGCATGGGCACCTTGCCTTAGCGCAGCTGACACCGGACCACAACCAGAACAAGCCGGCACAAGGAAAGCCTGCGGCGCGAACGCGGAAGCTGACCGATTGATCCAAGGCTCGCCGCAGCACCTTCCCTTGCGAGACCTGCACCCCCGCTGGATTCCGCCACGCACCACGATGTAAGCTCGGCCCGACAAGTCAGGGAGGGCGCGATGCTGCAGGCCATTCAGGATGCTCTCGGCGAGCGGTTTCGGTTGCAGCGTGCTGCCTTCGAGGCGCAGCCTTTCCCCAACTTTGGCATCCGCAAGGATCGCCTGAAACGCCTGTTGGCGTTGACCGAGCGGCATGAAGCCGACATCTGCACCGCCATCGACACCGACTTTGGCGGCCGTTCCGCGCATGAGACGCGTCTTGCGGAACTGTTCGTCGTGCGCGCCGGTATCCGCCACGCGCTGTCGCACCTCAGGGGCTGGATGCGCGAACGCCGCGTTGTCACCACCATGCCGTTCCTGCCCGGCCGAAATCGCCTCGTCCCGCAGCCGCTCGGCGTCGTCGGCATCGTGTCGCCCTGGAATTATCCTTTCCAGCTCGCCGTCGCGCCGGTCACGGCGGCACTCGCGGCCGGCAATCGCGTGCTTATAAAACCTTCCGAATTGACGCCGGCATTTTCAGCGCTGCTGGCCAAACTCGTTGCCGAGCATTTCGCACCCGATGAGCTCAGCGTCATCAGCGGCGACGCGGAGATGGGAAAGGCCTTCGTGTCGATGCCTTTCGATCATTTGCTGTTCACCGGCTCGACCGCGGTCGGACGCCAGGTCGCGATCGCCGCGGCCGCCAACCTGACCCCGGTCACGCTCGAACTCGGCGGCAAGTCGCCGGCAATCTTCGATCCGTCATGCGATCTCGACGCGGCGGTATCCAGCATTGCCTATGGCAAGCTGTTGAATGCCGGGCAGACCTGCATCGCGCCGGATTATCTGCTGGTGCCGAAGGGACAGGCAGGCACGGTCGCTGCCAAGCTCGCAACGGCGATCACGAAGCTCTACCCAACCCTGCGCGACAACCCCGATTATACCGCCATCATCAGCGAGCGGCACCACCAGCGCCTGCGCGACATGATCACCGAGGCGCGTAATGCCGGCGCCGATGTCACCGAAATCAACCCGGCCGGCGAGGCATTCGGCGCGACAAACCGGAAATTGCCGCCGACCCTGGTCCGCAACGCCGGCGCAAACCTGCGGCTGATGCGCGAGGAGATTTTTGGGCCGGTACTGCCCATCGTCGAATATGCCGGGATCGACGAGGCGATAGCCCATGTGAACGGGGCGGACCGGCCGCTGGCGCTCTACTGGTTCGGGCGCGACAGCGGCAACCGTCAACGCATCCTGCATGAGACCGTCGCCGGCGGCGTCACCATCAACGACTGCATGCTGCATCTGGTGCAGGAGAACCAGCCTTTCGGCGGCGTCGGCGCCAGCGGCGTGGGCGCCTATCACGGCGAATGGGGCTTTCGCACCTTCAGCAAGGAGAAGCCGGTTTTCCTGCAGTCCCGGCTGAGCGCGGGAGCCTTGTTGCGCCCGCCCTACGGCAAGACGTTCGAGCGGCTCTTCAGCCTGCTCCGGCATATCACCTGACCGACGCAGTCACCGCCATCACGAACACCCGGCGCGTTAAGCCTATGTTCACCATCATGCGGCAGGTTCGCATCCTGCGGTCATGTCTTGAGTACCGCGGCGCCACAAGCGCCCAGGCAACAACCCGCGCCTCTTTTGAGGTGCGGGTCTTCCCTGGCTAGCCGAGGAAATCGGCCCGGTGCGGCGTGAAGCTGTCGACCAGCCGCCCTGCTTCCAGCGCCTTGACGCCGTGCACCAGACCGGACGGCACAATGAAGCTGCCGCCGGTCTCGATGGTTTCGGTCCTACCGTCGATGGTCACCTCGAAGCGGCCCTCGGCGACATAGCTAGCCTGGACGTGTGGGTGCGAATGCAGGGCGCCGACGCCACCCTTGTCGAAGCCGAATTCGACCAGCATCAACTCGTCGGTATGCAGGAGAACGCGTCGCCTGTTGCCGTCCGGGGTCGGCGTCCAGGCGCCCTCGCCGGCATGCGCGAAAATCTTTGTGGTCATCGTCGTCTCCTCATCGCGCAAGCCAGCCGCCATCCACAGGCACCACCGCTCCATGCATGTAGTTCGACGCCGGCGCCAGCAGGAACACGGCGGCATCGCCAATGTCGCCCGCTTCCCCCCAGCGACCGGCCGGGATCCGCGCCAGGATGGCGGCGCTGCGGTCGGGATCGGCGCGCAGCGCCCGCGTGTTGTTGGTCTCGATATAGCCCGGCGCGATGGCGTTGACGTTGATGCCTTTTTGCGCCCATTCGCAGGCGAGCAGACGCGTGATGCCGAGCACACCGTGCTTCGAGGCAGTATAGGACGCAACGCGGATGCCGCCCTGGAAGCTCAACACGGAGGCAATGTTGACGATCTTGCCCTGGCGTCCGCCGGCAAGCGCCCGTCTGGCGAAGCTCTGGCAGAGCAAGAAAACCGTCTTCAGGTTGACGTCCATGACGTCGTCCCAATCGGCCTCGCTGAGATCGACGGCATCGGCGCGGCGGATGATGCCGGCATTGTTGACCAGCCCGTCGAGCGGACCGCTTTCGTCCCAGATCCGGTCGAGCAACGGGCCGGCGGCCGACGTGTCGGCGAGGTCGGCGCTCACCGCTTCGAATTGCCCGCCCACCGCGGCAATCTTGTCTGCCGTATCGTCCATCGACGAGCGGCCGACGCCGACCACCGCGCCCCCGGCGCGTGCGACGCACACGGCGATGCCTTGGCCGATGCCGGTGTTGGCGCCGGTGACCAGGATACGTTTTCCGGCAAGGCTGAAGGGGTCGCTCACCGCAGATCGCCCAACGCCACCGGGTCGACATCGGTATAGTCGACATTGTCGCCGGCCATCGCCCAGATGAAAGCATAATTGGAAGTGCCGGCACCGGAGTGGATCGACCATCCCGGCGACAGCACCGCCTCCTCATTGCTCATGACGATATGGCGCGTCTCGTCAGGCTCGCCCATGAAATGGAAGACGCGCGCCGTCTCGGCCAGGTCGAAATAGAGATAGGCCTCCATGCGCCGGTCATGCACATGGCATGGCATGGTGTTCCACACCGATCCTGGAGCCAACTGAGTCATGCCGACCACCAGTTGGCAGGTCTTCACGCCCTCGGCATGGATGAACTGGAAGATCGAACGCTCGTTGCAGGTGTCCTTGCTGCCGAGATCGAGGCGCTTGGCGTCGCCGATGCGGATCAGCCGGCTGGGCCAGGCCTGATGCGCAGGCGCGCTGAGCAGATAGAATTTAGCCGGCGCGGTCTTGTCCACCGAGGCGAAGGACACGTCGGTGGTGCCCATGCCGAGATAGAGCATGTCGCGCGCCTGCAACTCGTGGGTCTGGCCGCTTGCCGTTACGCTGCCTGCACCACCAATGTTGACGGCGATCAGCTCGCGCCGGTCGAGAAAATTCTTGGTGCCGGTCGGCTTGATCGCTTCCAGTTGCAGCGGCGAACCGGTCGGCACGGCGCCGCCAACGATCATGCGGTCGTAATGGGTGTAGGTCAGGCTGATGCGGCCAGGCTGGAACAGGTCTTCGATGTGGAAGTTGTGGCGCAGCTCGTCGGTTCCCATCGCCGCGGCGGCGACCGGGTCGATGGCGAAACGCGATGTATAGTCTGTATGGCTCTGGCTCATTTCAATCCTGACTTGAGATGGGGTTGTCTTGACTTGAGATGATTATTCGCCGGCAGCGGCGGCCTTGACCGAACTGGAATAAAAAGCCTGACGTGCATGCAGCCGCTCGCGGTAACGCTGCTGGCTGGCGGTGAGGTGCGCGCGCATCGCCTCGCGCGCGGCCTCGGCATCGCCAGAGGTAATGGCGTTGAGGATCACCAGATGCTCGCGCTGGAGCCCGCGCTGATAGCTGTCGGATTGCGCCAGTTCGGTCGACCAGGGCGAAGTCACGTCGCACGGGATGGCGCGCCGGCCGAGCACGTCGAGCATCTCGACATAGAAGGGGTTGCTGGTTGCGCTGGCGATGGCGCGATGGAAGGCGAGGTCGGCCGGACCGGTCGGCTCGCTGGCAAGCAGCAGCCGCTCGAATTCGAAGAAGGCTTCCTGGATCGCCGCCTCCTGCGCGGCGTTGCGACGGATGGCGGCGAGCCCGGCCGATTCGATCTCGATCGCCAGCCGCACCTCGAGCACGTTGAGTGCGATCGAATCCTTGCTGCCCATGTCGGCGGCCAGCGCGCCGAACATTGTCGAGATGTGCTCTGTGACGAAGACGCCGGCGCCCTGGCGCGGTTCGACCAGCCCGTCGGCGGCAAGCTTGGCCAGCGCCTCGCGGATGACGGTGCGGCTGACGCCGAAGGTTTCGGTCAGTTGGCCTTCGGTCGGTAATTTATGGCCGGGCAGGATCTCACCCGCCTGCAACTGCTTGCGGATCGTCGCGACCACGGTCTCCGACAGTTTGGGTTTTCTCTCGACCCTGAGGTCGGTTGCGGTGTCCGATGCCATGTCGCCCCTATTTGAAGACGCTCGGTAGCCAGAGCGAAATGGCCGGAATGTAAGTGACGAGCCCCAGTACCACGAGCCCGGCCCCATAGAACGGCCAGATCGAGCGCATCGCTTCCCAGACGGATATCTTGCCCACTGCGCACGCCACGAACTGCACAGCGCCCACCGGCGGCGTATTCAGCCCGATGCCGAAGTTGAGGATCATGATAACGCCAAAATGCACCGGGTCGACGCCGTAGGCTTGCGCCACGGGCAGGAAGATCGGCGTGCAGATGATGATCGTCGGGCCCATGTCCATGAAGGTGCCGAGGAACAGCATCAAGACGTTGAGCAGGAGAAGCACGATCAGCGGATCGTCCGAGATCGCGTTCATGGAGGCTATGAGCGCTGCCGGCACTTTCAGGAAGGCCATCAACCACGAGAACGCCGCCGCCATGCCGATGATGAGCAGCACCATGGCCGTGGTGCGCACGGCACCATGGGTGGCATGAACGAAACCTTCCCAAGTCATCTGCCGGTAAACGAAGACAGTAACGAGCAACGCATAGATGACCGCGACGCAGGAACTCTCGGTCGCCGTGAAAACGCCCGATCGTACGCCACCGAAGATGATCGCGATCAGCAGCAGGCCGGGCACCGCGACAGCGAAGAGATGCGCGACGGCGGTGAAGCCCGGAAACGGCTCGGTCGGATAGCCGCGGGAGCGCGCCACGAAATAGGCGGTGATCATCAGCGACAGGGCCAACAGCAGGCCCGGAATGATGCCGGCCGTGAACAGGTCGGCGATGGAGATCTTTCCACCTGCCGAGATCGAGTAGATGATCATGTTGTGCGACGGCGGCAGGAGCAGCGCGATCAGCGCCGCCATCGACGTGACGTTGACGGCGTAATCCGCTCATATCCACGCGCCTTCATCTGCGGGATCATCAAGCCGCCGACCGCCGCTGCCTCGGCCACGGCGGAGCCCGAAATGCCGCCGAACAGTGTAGCGGTCGCAATGTTGACCTGCCCGAGGCCGCCGCGCAAATGGCCAACGAGCGAGCCGGCGAAGGCAACGATCTTGCTGGCGATGCCGCCGCGCACCATCAAGTCGCCGGCATAGATGAAGAAGGGAATGGCCAGCAGCGAAAAGACGCTCATGCCGGAATTCAGGCGCTGGAACACGATGAGCGGCGGCAGGCCCATGTAGAGGACGGTGGCAAAGCTTGCGACGCCGAGGCAGAAAGCGATCGGCGTGCCGATAAGCATCAGAAGGGTGAAGACGCCGAAGAGTATCCAGAGTTCCATGCCGTCAGACCTTCACGTTCGCCGTGTCGAGTTCGGTTGCGACTTCCGCCGGCGGCAGTTCATCGAGCACATCGTCGATCGGCGCACCGGAGAGACGAAGCACGATGCGCTCCAGCGTGAAGAGCGCGACGAGCACGCCTCCCGCGACCAGCGGGACGTAGTCCCAGCCCCCCGATATGCCGAGCGACGGCAAGGTAGCGCCCCAGGTCAATGCGACCAGTTGGCTGCCATACCAGATCATACCGATGCCGAAGGCGAGCGCGACGAGGTCCGAGATCATCCGCAGCCAACGCTTGCCGCCTTTGGGCAGCACGTAGAGCAGGACGTCGAAGCCGAGGTGATAGTTCTCGCGCACCCCGACGGCAGCGCCGAGGAAAATGAACCAGCTCATCAGCATCACCGAGCCCTGCTCGGTCCAGCTTGGCGAGCGGTTCAGGACATAACGACCGAACACCTGCCAGGCGACGAAGGCGGTCATCAGCACCAGCCCGATGCCTGCGACCCATAGCGCCGCTGTGCTGACGCGCGACATCATGCGGGCGACGCCGGACAGGGGCGGTCTGTGTGCTGGGCTGGAGGTCACCGGTTCTCTCCGCAAGGGGGATGGCGGCGCGGAATGCCCGCGCCGCCGCTTGATCACTGCACGGCCTTGATGGCTTCGACCATGGCCTTCAGCTTGTCGTCCTTGACGTGCTTCTCGTAGACCGGACCCATGGCGTCGATGAAGGGCTGCTTGTCCGGCGTCGTGATCTGCGAACCGGCCGCTTCGACTTTGGCGCGCGATTCCTTGACCTTGGCGGTCCACAGCTCGCGCTGCCTGACGGCGCTTTCCTTGGCGGCCGCCTTGAAGATCGCCTGATCCTCCGGCGTCAGCTTGTCCCAGCTCGACTTCGCCATGACGAAGGCTTCCGGCACCATAGTGTGCTCGTCGAGCGAATAGAACTTGGCGACTTCCGCATGCTTGGCGGTGTCGTAGCTCGGAAAATTGTTTTCCGCGCCGTCAATGACCCCGGTCTCGATCGCCGAATACACCTCGCCATACGGCATCGGCGTCGCGTTGGCGCCGAGTGCCGCCACCATGTCGACGAAGATGTCGGACTGAATGACGCGGAACTTCATGCCGGCCAGATCGGCTAATGAGTTGATCGGTTTCTTCGAATTGTAGAAGGAGCGCGCGCCACTGTCATAAAAGGCGAGCAGCACCAGCCCGACCTGTTCGAACGCCGCCGCGATCTGGTCGCCGACCGCCCCGTCCATGACCTTGTGCATATGGTCTTCCGAGCGGAAGATGTAGGGCAGCGAGGGCACAGTGGTTTCGGGAATGAGCCCGTTGAACGGCGCCATCGAGATGCGGTTGAGGTCGATCACGCCGGTGCGAACCTGCTCGATCGTGTCCTTTTCTTCGCCTAGCTGCGCGGAATGATAGAGCTCGACCGCATAGCGGCCGGCCGTACGCTCCTTTACAAGCTCGCCGAAATATTTGACTGCCTCGACCGTCGGATAGCCGTCCGGGTGGGTGTCGGACGAGCGCAGAACCGTCTGGGCGCTTGCCATTCCGGCCATCAGTGCGGCGGCGAGCAGCGCAGCTCCCGTCAGTCTTGAAAAATGCAACATGGTTTCCTCCCTTTGCATTGCGGGCGAGTTGCCCCTTCAGAGCCGATACGCCTTTTTCGCCAGCGTATAGGTCAGTTCCCGCGCCAGCTCATGCGCCTCGTCCTCGCGCAGCCTGTGCTCGGCGACGAGACGCGCCAGGAACGCGCAGTCGACTCGCCGCGCCACATCGTGACGCGCCGGGATCGAGGGAAAGGCACGGGTGTCGTCGTTGAAACCGACGGTGTTGTAGAAGCCGGCCGTCTCGGTGGTCATCTCGCGGAAGCGCCGCATGCCTTCCGGGCTGTCGTGGAACCACCAGGCCGGCCCGAGCTTCAGCGCCGGGTAGACACCGGCCAGCGGCGCCAGCTCGCGCGCATAGCTGGTCTCGTCGAGCGTGAAGAGGATGACGGTGAGGTCGCGCTCCAGCCCGACGCAGTCGAGCAGCGGCTTCAGCGCCGTCACATAGTCGGTCCGGGTCGGGATATCGAAGCCCTTGTCGCGGCCGAATTTTTGGAAGATTGCGGGCGAATGGTTGCGCCAGGAGCCGGGATGGATCTGCAGGACCAGCCCATCGTCGAGGCTCATCTTGGCCATCTCGGTCAGCATCTGGGCGCGGAACAGTTTTCGCTCGCGCTCATCGTCGGAACCACGGCGAACCCGATTGAACAGCTCTTGCGCCGCCGCATCCGAAAGATTGGCGGTCTCGGCCGTCGGATGGCCATGATCCGACGAAGTCGCGCCGAAGCTTTTGAAGAAGGCGCGCCGCTGGCGATGCGCATCGAGATAGCCGGCCCAATTGCCGGTGTCGCAGCCGGTGATCTCGCCGAGCCGATCGAGATTGGTTGAAAACCCTTCGAAATCGGGATCGACGACAGCATCCGGCCGATAAGCGGTGACCACACGGCCCTGCCAGTCGCTGTCGCGGATCATCTGGTGCCATTTGAGATCGTCGAGCGCGCCTTCCGTGGTCGCGATGACCTCGATGTTGAAACGCTCGAACAGCGCGCGCGGGCGAAAATTCTCCCACTGCAGCAGCGTCGCGATGGTGTCGTAGTGGCGGTCGGCGGTCGCGGCGGTCAGCGGTTCGTCGATGCCGAACAGATCGGCAAGTACGTGGTCGAACCACAGCCGGGTCGGTGTGCCCCGAAACAGATAATAGTGCTCGGCAAAGCGCCGCCAGATCGTCCGGCCGTCGGTTTCGACAGGCGCGCCGTCCAGCGTCGCGACGCCGAGATCCTCGAGGCGGACGCCCTGGCTGAACAGCATGCGGAAGATGTAGTGATCCGGGACGATGAGCAGTTGCGCCGGATCCGGGAATGGCTCGTTCAGCGCATACCAGCGCGGATCGGTGTGGCCATGCGGGCTGACAAGGGGCAGGTCCTTGATCCCGGCATAGAGATCACGGGCAATCGCGCGCGAATGCGCCTCGGCGGGAAACAGCAGATCCGCATGGGTCAGTGTCACGGTCATCCTCCCAAGGCCACTATCGGTAGGGGCGGCAAGAAATAATGTCAACATACAAAAATCTGATTGTTGTATGATGACTTTTCGACCCATTGTGTGGCAGGAAATCGAATGTTACGCCGCTTTGCCGATCCCTGCCGAGGCCACTCATGTCATCCGACCAGACCAGTCGCACCACGACGACCGAACGCCTTTCCACGAAGACGGTGCGCGCACTGCCGGCTTCGATCGCGACACCTGCGTATGATCGCAGCCGCATCGTCCAGGGCATCGTGCACCTTGGTGTCGGCGCCTTCCACCGCGCCCATCAGGCAGCCTATGTCGACGATTGCCTGGCGGCAGGCGAGGCGGATTGGGGCATAACAGGCGTTTCGCTGCGCAGCACCGACACGCGCGACGCTCTCACGCCGCAGGACGGGCTCTACACGCTGGCGATCAGAAGCAGTGGAACCGAAAAGCTTCAGGTCATCGGTTCGATCGGTGCGATGCTGGTGGCCCCGGAGGATCCGGGCGCGGTGCTGGCCGCGCTGACCGACCCGCACACCCGCATCGTCACGCTGACCATCACCGAAAAGGCCTATCTGAGAGCCGCGGGGGGCGGACTGGACGCCGCCCATCCCGACATCGTCCACGATCTGGCAAACCGGGAAATGCCGAAGACGGCGCACGGTTTTCTGACCGAAGCGCTTGCCCGGCGACGCGCCGCCGGCACGCCGCCCTTTACCGTGCTCTGTTGCGATAACCTGCCGGCCAACGGTGTCACGCTGCATCGGCTGCTGACCGAATTCGCCGCATTGCGCGATGCCAGGCTTGGCGTGAAGAGCGACGCCGGAATCGCCGACCACATCGCCCACCAGGTCGCCTTTCCTTCAAGCATGGTCGACCGCATCGTGCCGGCAACCACGGATGCCGATCGGGCACGGATCGCTGAAGAACTCGGCGTCGAGGACGCCTGGCCAGTGATGACCGAGCCGTTTTGTCAGTGGGTGGTCGAAGATAAGTTCCCGACTGGCCGGCCCGCGTGGGAACAATTCGGCGTCACCATGGTTCGCGATGTCGGCCCGTTCGAGGACATGAAGCTCAGGCTGCTCAACGGCTCGCATTCGGCCATCGCCTATCTTGGCCTGCTCAGCGGTCATGCCACCGTCGACCGCGCCTTCGCCGACCCGGCGATCCGGCAATTCGTCGATGCATTGTGGGCCGAAGCCATCCCGACCCTGCCCGAGGATGCCGGATTGGACACGAGCGCCTATACTGCGGAGCTCGCGGAGCGTTTTTCCAACACTGCACTTGCCCATCGCACGGCGCAGATCGCCAATGACGGCAGCCAGAAACTACCGCAGCGCATCATCGCTTCCGCCATCGAATGCCTCGAAGCCGGTACCGAGCTGGTCCATCTCACGTTGGTGGTGGCTGCCTGGATCGCTGCTTGCGCCGCGCGAGGAAAAACCTTGCCGGCGGGACATTTCACCGATCCGCTCGACGCGGCGCTGACGGCACTTTTGAGCGAGCAGCTGCCGGCCAACGAAACCGTGACCGCGGTGTTCGACCTGGCCGGCTTCGCCAGGGACCATGCCGAGCGGCAGACGTTGATCGAACTCGTGGCTGTCCATCTCGTCCACCTGCGGCGCGATGGTCCGGTTCTGGCCTTCGCCGCGCTCGGCATACAGAGCGAGCAGGCCTGAGCTACGGCCTCGCGGTTATGATGTCGGCGGGACAGCGCCCCTAGGCGCGAAGGATCGCGACAGAACGCCCGTCCTGCGCGCTACCAATGGCATGAATTCCAGAGTCTGCGCTCAGGCCTTACGCCGGCAGGATGGCGCCTTCCAGCGTGGTGAGCTGGCTAAGGAACTGTTCCGCCTTGCTGCGAGCCTCGTCGTCCTTGGCATCAGTGGCGTCTTCCTTGGCTTCCTGGATGCGGCGCGCGAGATCGGCGCGGTCGACATCCTTCACCGCGACAGCCGATTCCGCCAGCAGCGTGCAGCCGGCCGGAACGATGTCGGCGAAGCCGCCGAACACCACATAGCGCTCTTCGCCGCCCGCCGCGGTCTTCACCGTGACGACGCCCGGCTTGATCGTGGTCATGACCGGAGCGTGATGCGCCATGACGGTCATCTCGCCTTCGGCGCCGGGAATGACGACGGATTCGACCTGCTCGGAAACGAGCAGACGCTCCGGCGAGACCAGTTCGAACTTGAAAGCTTCAGCCATGATCAATTTAGTGAGTAGGGAATAGGAACTAGGCAGTAGTAAGTGGCCCTAACCGGTCCACATTACGCAGCTGCTATTCCCCACTCACTACTGACTACTCCCTATTCCCTAAATTAAGCCGCTTCAGCCGCGAGGCGCTGTGCCTTCTCGACCGCTTCCTCGATGCCGCCGACCATGTAGAAGGCAGCTTCCGGAAGGTGATCGTAGTCGCCGTTGCAGAGGCCCTTGAAGCCCTTGATGGTGTCGGCGAGGTCGACCAGCTTGCCCGGCGCGCCGGTGAACACTTCGGCGACGAAGAACGGCTGCGACAGGAAGCGCTCGATCTTGCGGGCGCGGGCCACGGTTTGCTTGTCCTCTTCCGACAGCTCGTCCATGCCCAGGATGGCGATGATGTCCTGCAGCGACTTGTAGCGCTGGAGGATCGACTGCACCTGGCGCGCGACGCCATAATGCTCGTCGCCGACGACCAGCGGGTCGAGCATGCGCGAGGTCGAATCCAGCGGATCGACGGCCGGATAGATGCCCTTTTCGGCGATGGCGCGGTTGAGCGTCGTCGTCGCGTCAAGGTGGGCGAACGAGGTCGCCGGCGCCGGATCGGTCAAGTCGTCGGCGGGCACGTAGATGGCCTGCACGGACGTGATCGAGCCCTTGGTGGTGGTGGTGATGCGTTCCTGCAGCGCGCCCATGTCGGTGGCGAGCGTCGGCTGATAGCCCACGGCCGAAGGAATACGGCCAAGCAGAGCCGACACTTCCGAGCCAGCCTGGGTGAAGCGGAAGATGTTGTCGACGAAGAACAGCACGTCCTGGCCCTGGTCGCGGAAATATTCCGCAACCGTCAGGCCGGTCAGGCCGACGCGGGCGCGCGCGCCCGGCGGCTCGTTCATCTGGCCGTAGACGAGTGCCGCCTTGGAGCCTTCGCCGCCGCCCTTCTTGTTGACGCCGGATTCGATGAACTCGTGATAGAGATCGTTGCCTTCGCGGGTGCGCTCGCCGACGCCAGCGAACACCGAGTAACCGCCATGCGCCTTGGCGATGTTGTTGATCAGTTCCTGGATCAGCACGGTCTTGCCGACGCCGGCGCCGCCGAACAGGCCGATCTTGCCGCCCTTGGCGTAGGGCGCCAGCAGGTCGAGCACCTTAATGCCGGTGATCAGGATCTGCGCTTCCGTCGACTGCTCGACATAGGTCGGAGCCGGCTGGTGGATGGAGCGCATTTCGGTCGCGTCGACCGGGCCTTCTTCGTCGACCGGCTCGCCGATGACGTTGATGATGCGGCCGAGCATGCCCGGGCCGACCGGCACGGTGATCGGCGCGCCGGTGTCACGCACTTCCTGGCCGCGAACCAGACCTTCGGTCGAGTCCATGGCGATGCAGCGCACGGTGTTTTCACCCAGGTGCTGGGCGACTTCGAGCACCAGTCGGTTACCGACATTGGTCGTCTCGAGCGCGTTCAGGATCGCCGGCAGGTGATCGCCGAACTGCACGTCGACAACGGCGCCGATGACCTGGCGGACCTTGCCGGCAACGCCGGTTGCCTTGCTGGCCACTGCCGATGTCTTGGCAGCGGCCGCCTTCGCCGGCGCTGCTGCCTTGGCCGGGGCAGCCTTCGCGGCTGCTGCTGGAGCCTTTGCCGCCTTCACGGGGGCTGCGGTTTTCGCGGCTGCGGCCTTGGGGGCTGCCGTCTTGGATGTCGCCTTCTGGGGGGTCGCTGCTTTCGCCATCGTCTTTACCCTTTTTCGTCCTTTGTTTCTCACGCGGTCCGATCGCGGGTCGATGACCCGCGAACCGCGCCTAGAGCGCCTCGGCGCCCGAAATGATTTCGATCAGTTCCTTGGTGATCTGCGCCTGCCGCTGGCGGTTATAGGTGATCGACAGCTTGTTGATCATGTCGCCGGCGTTGCGCGTCGCATTGTCCATGGCGCTCATCTTGGCGCCCATTTCGCCGGCCACATTTTCGAGCAGCGCCCGGAAAACCTGCACGGAGATGTTGCGCGGAATGAGGTCGGAGAGGATTTCGCCCGGCTCCGGTTCATATTCGTAGACGGCGTTGCCGCCATCCGTCGCCTCGGCAGGAGCCGAAGCAACGCCGGCCGGAATGATCTGCTGCGCGGTCGGGATCTGGCTGATCACCGACTTGAACTGCGAATAGAACAGCGTGCAGATGTCGAAGCCGCCCTCATTGAAGAGGTGGATGACCTTCTTGGCGATCGCATCGGCATTGACGAAGCCGAGTGTCTTGACCTCGCGCAGATCGACGCGGTCGATGATCATCGACGCATAGTCGCGGCGCAGGATGTCGAAACCCTTCTTGCCGACGCAGATGATCTTGACCTGCTTGCCGTCCGCCAAAAGCTTGCGGATATGGTCGCGGGCAAGGCGGGCGATCTGCGAATTGAAGCCGCCGCACAGGCCGCGCTCGGCGGTGCAGACGACGAGCAGATGCACGTCATCCTTGCCGGTGCCGGTCATCAGCGCCGGGGCATCGCCGCCGCCGCCGATGGCCTGGGTGATGTTGGCCAGCACGGAACCCATGCGCTCCGAATAGGGGCGCGCCGCTTCCGCAGCCTCTTGCGCACGGCGCAGCTTCGCCGCGGCGACCATCTGCATCGCCTTGGTGATCTTCTGCGTCGCCTTGACCGAGGCGATACGGTTACGAAGGTCTTTTAATGAAGGCATGCTTCAAACCTGATCCCGTCTTGCAATTCGCTCAGGCGAAGGTCTTGGCGAAAGCGTCGATCTCGGCCTTCAGCTTGGCGCGCAGATCGTCCGACAGCGCCTTTTCCTTGCGGATGGCATCGAGGACGTCCTTGCCGGCCGAACGCATGTGGCTGAGCAGGCCATGCTCGAACTTGCCGACCTGGTTGACCGGCAGCTTGTCGAGATAGCCGTTGACGCCGGCGAAGATCACCGCGACCTGCTCTTCCGTCTTCAGCGGCGAGAACTGCGGCTGCTTCAGGAGTTCGGTCAGGCGCGATCCGCGGTTGAGCAGGCGCTGCGTGGCGGCGTCGAGATCGGAGCCGAACTGCGCGAAGGCCGCCATTTCGCGGTACTGCGCGAGCTCGCCCTTGATCGAGCCGGCAACCTGCTTCATCGCCTTGATCTGCGCGGCCGAGCCGACGCGGCTGACCGACAGGCCGACGTTCACCGCAGGACGGATGCCCTGGAAGAACAGGTTGGTTTCGAGGAATATCTGGCCGTCGGTGATCGAGATCACGTTGGTCGGGATGTAGGCCGACACGTCGTTGGCCTGCGTCTCGATGATCGGCAGCGCGGTCAGCGAACCACCGCCCAGATCGTCGTTGAGCTTGGCGGCGCGCTCGAGCAGGCGCGAGTGCAGGTAGAAGACGTCGCCCGGATAGGCTTCGCGGCCCGGCGGGCGGCGCAGCAGCAGCGACATCTGGCGATAGGCGACGGCCTGCTTCGACAGATCGTCATAGCTGATCAGCGCGTGCATGCCATTGTCGCGGAAATATTCGCCCATGGTGGCGCCAGCGAACGGCGCCAGGAACTGCATCGGTGCCGGATCGGAAGCGGTGGCGGCGACGATGATCGAGTATTCGAGCGCGCCGCGCTCTTCCAGCACCTTGACGAACTGCGCGACGGTCGAGCGCTTCTGGCCGACGGCGACATAGACGCAGTAGAGCTTTTCCTTCTCGGGGCCGTTGTCGTGCACCGACTTCTGGTTGAGCATCGTGTCGAGGATGATGGCGGTCTTGCCGGTCTGGCGATCGCCGATGACCAGCTCGCGCTGGCCGCGACCGACCGGGATCAACGCATCGATGGCCTTGAGGCCGGTCGACATCGGCTCGTTCACCGACTTGCGCGGGATGATGCCGGGCGCCTTGACGTCGACGCGCTTGCGCTCGACTGCCTTGATCGGACCCTTGCCGTCGATCGGATTGCCGAGCGCATCGACAACGCGGCCGAGCAGGCCGGGGCCGACGGGGACGTCGACGATCGCGCCGGTGCGCTTGACGATATCGCCTTCCTTGATGTCGCGGTCGGCGCCGAAGATGACGACGCCGACATTGTCGGCTTCGAGGTTGAGCGCCATGCCGCGGATGCCGCCGGGGAATTCGACCATCTCGCCGGCCTGGACATTGTCGAGGCCGTAGACACGGGCGATACCGTCACCGACGGACAGCACCTGTCCGACTTCGGAGACCTCGGCCTCCTTGCCGAAATTCTTGATCTGGTCTTTCAGAATTGCGGAAATTTCCGCGGCGCGGATGTCCATCAGCCGACCTCTTTCAGTGCAAGCTTGAGCGAATTGAGTTTGGTTTTGAGCGACGTATCGATCTGGCGCGAGCCCATCTTGACCACCAGCCCGCCGAGCAGCGACGGATCGACGGTGACGGAGATGGCCACGTCCTTGCCGGCAACGCTCTTCAGCGCCGCCTTGAGTTCGGTCTGCTGGGCAGCCGTCAGCTCGTGCGCCGACGTCACTTCAGCAGCGGTCTCGCCACGATGTTCGGCTGATATCTGGCGGAACGCCCTGATCATGCCGGGAATGGCGAACAGCCGGCGGTTGCGGGCGACGACGCGCAGGAAATTGCCAGTGAGGCCGGCAATCCCCGCCTTGTCGGCAATCGCCGCAATGGCCTTCGCCTGGTCCTCGCTGGAGAACACCGGGCTATTGATCAGCCGGGTGAGATCAGCGCTGCCCGCGAGCATGGCTTCGAAACTGCTGAGGTCGGCTTCGACCTTGGCCACGGAATTTGCCTGCAGGGCGAGTTCGAACAGCGAACCCGCATAGCGTTCTGCGACACCTGAGATTGGCGATGACGATTGAGCCACGGACCGTCTTTTCTCTTGTCTGACAGGCCGTAGATTGTTGGCGCGAGCAAAAACTCTGGCTAAATCTTTGACCTTACTGCATTTTTTCGAGCACGGAGGCGCGGCTTCCGCTATCCCCGGCCGAAAGTCGATTGCCGTCTAGCACAGGCATTTTAAGACCGCAATGCGTCGTTCCGCATGGTTTTCAGGCACTATTGTCGCATCCGGGGAAAGTCACCCGTCTTCCATCGCGGAATACCCAACGATTCAAGGCAGAAAGCCGAAGGCAAAGGCGAGCGGCAACGCCGCCAGGACCAATTCCAGCACAATGGAAACCCAATTGAAAGGCGTGTTGGCGCCATCAGACATCATCGACAGCAGCCGGCCGAAGGCGGTGAACAACCAGGAAAAGCCGAGCGCCATGTAGATCAGCGGCTGCGCCAGCAGGATACAGCACAGGCCGACACCGAGATAAAAGCCCGACATCCTGCCGCGCCCCTCGGCGATCGCGGCAGCCTTCTCTGGCTTGACCTGCAAGCGCAGGGCACGGAAGGCGAGACCAGGTGCCAGAAAAAACAAAAGACCGAGCAGCACGGTGAAGACGGCGCTCGACCAGGCCAGCCATTCGCCCTGGCTCGTCGGCCATGGAAGCGCAAAATCCATCTCGTCCCCTCGAAATGCCTGTTTTGAAATTCCGGGCATTCTAGCGAAGGAAAGAAAGGACGCCAGATGGAGTCCGGCAATTTGCGGAAGCCTGTCAGCCCAGCGTGAATTCGACCGCCGCCTCGGCATGGATGCGCGTTGTGTCGAAGACCGGAACGTCGAAGTCCTGCTGGCCGATGAGCATGGTGATCTCGGTGCAGCCCATGATGACGCTGTCGGCCGCCTCTTCGCGGCGCAGGCGCTCGGTCTCGGCTATGTAAGCCGCCTTTGAAGTCTCCTTGACGATGCCTTGGCACAGTTCCTCATAGATGACACGATGGACCATGTCGCGCCCGGCCGCATCCGGCACCACAGGGCTCAATCCAAATCTGTCGGCGAGCCGGCCCTTGTAGAAGTCCTGCTCCATGGTGAAGCGCGTCGCCAGCAGCGCCGGCCGCTGCATGCCGGCGCGCTTGACCGCCACCGCCGTGGCGTCGGCGATGTGGATCAGCGGGATCGACACCGACGCCTGCACCTGGCCGGCAAGTTTGTGCATGGTGTTGGTGCACAACAACAGGCCATCCGCGCCGCCGGCCTCGAGCTTGCGCGCCGCTTCGACGAGAAGCACGCCGGCGCCGTCCCAGTCGCCATGATGCTGCCGCTCGGCGATCTCGGCGAAGTCGAACGACCACAGAAGCAGTTTCGCTGAATGCAGCCCACCCAGCCGCTCGCGCACGATCTCGTTGAGCAGGCGATAGTAGATGGCGGTGGATTCCCAGCTCATGCCGCCCAGAAGGCCGAGGGTTTTCATATGAGTTTCCACATCTCGCTGGCTTACGGCAACCTATCGCTGAAAGCGCGACCTTACAAAAAGCTCTGCGGGTCGATGTCGACCTGCACCCGAACCGAACCGCGTTGCTTCGGTCCGCTAGCCAGCATGGCCCTGATAAAACCTTGTATGTCGGCGCGCCGTTCGCCCTGGATCAGCAGGCGGAAGCGGTGGCGGCCGCCGAGCAGGGACAGCGGCGCCTCCGCCGGTCCCAGCACGAACAAATCTGTCGCCTCGGGCGCGGCGCGGCGCAGGCCGCGTGCATGGCCCTCGGCTTCCGCCCGTGTCACCGCACTGACGATGACGCCGGCGAGCCGGCCGAAGGGCGGCAGTGCGGCTCGTTCGCGCTCGGCGATCTCGCGCTCGTAAAACGCCTCGGCGTCACCGGAGACGATCGCCCGCATCACCGGGTGGTCGGGCTGAAAAGTCTGCAGCAGGCCGAGGCTCTTCTTGCCGGTGCGGCCGGCGCGGCCGGTGACCTGGCTGAGCAACTGGAATGTGCGCTCGGCGGCGCGCGGATCGCCGTTGGCAAGACCGAGATCGGCGTCGACGACGCCGACCAGTGTCATGTTGGGAAAGTTGTGGCCCTTGGCGACGAGCTGCGTGCCGATGACGATGTCGGCCCCGCCATCGGCGATCGCCTCCAGCTCCAGCCGCAGCCGCCGCACGCCGCCCATCAGGTCCGACGACAAAACGATGGTGCGCGCGTCGGGAAAATGCGTAACGACCTCTTCGGCGATCCGCTCGACACCTGGCCCGCAGGCGACCAGATGATCGAGCGTGCCGCATTCCGGGCAGGCTTCGGGGCGGCGCTCATTGTGCCCGCAATGATGGCAGACCAACTGGCCGCGAAAACGATGCTCGACCAGCCAGGCCGAGCAGACCGGGCAGCCGAAGCGGTGGCCACAAACCCGGCACAGCGTCAGCGGCGCATAGCCGCGCCGGTTGAGGAACAGCAGCGACTGCTCCTGCCTCTCCAGCGTCTGGCGCATCTGGTCGAGCAGCACCGGCGACAGGAAACCGCCACGCGCCGGCGGCGCGCGCCGCATGTCGACCGCCTTCAGATGCGGAAGCGCCGCCTCGGCGAAACGAGCGGAAAGCACCGCTCTGTTGTATTTACCTTGGCTGGCATTGACCCGGCTTTCGACCGACGGCGTCGCCGACGCCAGCACCACGGGGAAGCTGCCGATATGGCCGCGCACCACCGCCATATCGCGCGCATTGTAGAAGACGCGGTCCTCCTGCTTGTAGGCAGGGTCGTGCTCCTCGTCGACGACGATCAGGCCGAGCTCCTTGAACGGCAGGAACAGCGCCGAACGCGCACCGGCGACGACCCGCACGCCGCCTTCCGCCACTTGCCGCCAAACCCGCTCGCGTATCCGCGGCGGCAGGTCGGAATGCCATTCACCCGGCTTGGCGCCGAAGCGCTGCTGGAAGCGCTCGAGAAAGGCATGCGTCAGCGCGATTTCCGGCAGCAGGATCAGCACCTGCCTGCCCTGGTCGAGCGCAGCCGCCACCGCTTCGAAATAAACCTCCGTCTTACCTGATCCGGTGACGCCGTCGAGCAGCGCGACGTTGAACACGCCGGCTGCGACATTGGCGCGCAGCATCTGCGCCGCGGCGCTCTGGTCCGGCATCAGTTCCGGTGTGGCGTAGCCGGGATCGGGCGCGGCCACCACCGGGCGCGGCGGGATCATCACGGTCTCGAACACGCCTTGCGCCCTCAGGCCGTCGATCACCGTCGACGACACGCCGGCGGCGTGAGCGAGGCCGGAGCGCGTCCAGGCAAGGCCGCCTTCAGCCGTCTCCAGCACGCGCTGCCTGGCGCTCGTCATCCGGTCGGGTGCGAGAAGCGTGCGCTGCAATCCCTCGATCCACGGTTCGGGGTCGAAAGCCTCCGGCGCCCTGAGCAGCATGCGCGCCACCATGCCCGGCGGCGACAGCGTGTACTGCGCCACCCAGTCGACGAAACGGCGCATGGCGCGGTCGATCGGCGGGCAGTCGAAGACCTGTTCGATGGGGCGCAGCTTTTTCGCGTCGACCTTCTCGACCGCGCCATCCCAGACGATGCCGGCGACCTGGCGCGGCCCAAGCGGCACGCGCACGATCGAGCCCGGCACCACGCGCATGCCGGCCGGCACTGCATAGGTGTAGGGGCGTTCGGCGGGCATCGGCACCAGCACCGGTGCGGCTGCGACAAAGGGCGAATCTTCGATCATGAGGCGTGACCTTGCCCTGACTTTGGTCTAGATCAAAGGCCGACCCCGAATGTGCATGACATGCACATGAAAATCTTCAGGAGACCCGCCATGAAATTTTTTGTCGACACCGCCGACGTCAAGGATATCCGTGAGCTGAACGATCTGGGGCTGCTCGACGGCGTCACCACCAATCCGTCGCTGATCCTCAAATCCGGCGGCAAGATCGCCGACGTCACCAAAGAGATTTGCGACATCGTCAAGGGTCCGGTCTCGGCTGAAGTCACCGCCACCGAATATTCCGAGATGATGCAGCAGGCCAAGGTTCTGGCCAAGATCGCCGACAATGTCTGCATCAAGGTGCCGCTGACGCTGGACGGGCTCAAGGCCTGCAAGACGATCCGCACCGAGATGAACCGCCTGGTCAACGTCACGCTGTGCTTTTCGGCCAACCAGGCGCTGCTGGCGGCCAAGGCCGGTGCCTCGTTCATCTCGCCCTTCGTCGGCCGCGTCGACGACATCGGCATCGACGGCATGGAGCTGATCCAGGAGATCAGGCAGATCTACGACAATTACGATTTCCAGACCGAGATCCTCGTCGCTTCGGTGCGCACCGTGAACCACGTCAAGCAGGCGGCCCTCATCGGCGCCGATGTCGTGACCGCGCCGCCGGCGACCCTGAAGGCACTGGTCAAGCACCCGCTGACCGACAAGGGCCTGGAACAGTTCCTTGCCGACTGGGCAAAAACCGGCCAGAAGATCGGCTGAGAATGGCGATCGGCTGAAGCCAATTCGCTTGTGATGAAAAGGCCGGGCAACCGGCCTTTTTCATGTGCGCTTCAAGCGGACTGCCGATCAGTCCGCGCCATCGTCCTCGGGTGCGCTTGCCGGCTGGCGCCGGCCCATGATGATTTCGCGTTTGCCGACATGGTTGGGTGTGCCGACCAAACCTTCCTTTTCCATACGCTCGACCAGGGACGCGGCGCGGTTGTAGCCGATGCCGAGGCGGCGCTGGATGTAGGACGTCGAGCACTTCTTGTCGCGCACCACCACCTTGACCGCCTCGTCGTAGATCGCGTCGCTGTCTTCGGCTGCAACGGATCCCTTGTCGAAGACCGCGCCCTGGTCTTCTTCGATTTCTTCCTCGTCCTCATCGGCCGTCACGGTTTCCAGATATTCGGGGCGCCCTTGCGCCTTGAGATGCGCGACGACATGCTCGACCTCCGCGTCGGAAACAAACGGCCCGTGCACGCGGGAAATGCGCCCGCCGCCCATCATGTGCAGCATGTCGCCCTGGCCAAGCAATTGTTCGGCGCCTTGCTCGCCCAGGATTGTGCGGCTGTCGATCTTCGATGTCACCTGGAAGGAAATCCGGGTCGGGAAGTTGGCCTTGATCGTGCCCGTGATGACATCGACCGAGGGGCGCTGCGTTGCCATGATCAGGTGAATGCCGGCAGCGCGTGCCATCTGCGCCAGACGCTGGATCGCGCCTTCGATCTCCTTGCCGGCGACCATCATCAGGTCGGCCATCTCGTCGACGATGACGACGATGTAGGGCATCGGCGCAAGGTCGATTTCCTGCTGTTCGAAAAGCGGTTCGCCGGTGCCCTTTTCGAAGCCGGTCTGCACGGTCATGACAACCGTCTCGCCCTTGTCGCGGGCAGCGGCGGCACGCTCGTTGTAGCCGTCGATGTTGCGCACACCGAGCCGCGCCATCTTGCGATACCGGTCCTCCATTTCGCGCACCGCCCATTTGAGCGCCGTCACGGCTTTCTTGGGGTCCGTGACGACGGGCGTCAGAAGATGCGGGATGCCGTCATAGACAGAGAGTTCGAGCATCTTGGGATCGACCATGATCAGCCGGCATTCTTCCGGCTTCAACCGATAGAGCAACGACAGGATCATGGTGTTGATGGCGACCGACTTGCCGGAGCCGGTGGTTCCGGCCACCAGCAAATGCGGCATCTTCGCCAGCTCGGCGATGACCGGCTCGCCGCCGATCGTCTTGCCGAGACAAAGCGCCAGCTTGCAGCTGGTCTTGCGAAAGCCTTCCGATTCGATCAGCTCCCGGAAATAGACGGTTTCGCGCATCTCGTTCGGGAGCTCGATGCCGATGACGTTGCGGCCAGGCACGACGGCGACCCGCGCCGAAATCGCCGACATGGAGCGGGCGATATCGTCGGCAAGCCCGATGACGCGAGAAGATTTGACGCCCGGCGCCGGCTCGAACTCATAGAGCGTGACGACCGGGCCTGGGCGAACATGAATGATCTCGCCACGCACGCCGAAGTCCTCGAGCACGCTTTCCAGCAGATCGGCGTTCTGCTCGAGCCGCTCCTGCGACATGTAGAAGCCTTGTCCCTCCGGTGGCTGCTGCAACAGCTCTTCCGAGGGAAGCTCATAGGGATCGCCCGGGGTTGACAGCAAGACCTTTCCAGCCCCAGGCAAGCGCGCGGAGCGGGCGCCAACGGCCCCGGCAGGGACGTTCACACTTGGCGCGGCCGACACGGAAACGGCATCGCTTTTGGCGGCTGGGATTGCGACAGCCTGGACCGGCGACGGCGCATTGCTCGCCGGCACGCCAGGTTGGGCGACGGTCCGGTTCGAATTGGCCGGCCAAACATCCGGCAACGGCTTCAAGACCTGGCCCGGAAGGCAGTCGATGACACGAAACAATGCGGTGGCATCGGTCCCTGTCGTCGGGCGAATGTCGATCGGCATAGTGGTCACTGGCGCCACGGCGACCGGTGCAGGCGACGCTGGACCGGTCTGCCGGGCCGGCGACGAAACGTCGACCAGATAGGGTGCCATGGCCTCGAAGAAGGCATGATCCGAAAGATATGGCCAGCGCAGCCTTTCGGAAGTGGTCGTTTTGGCGCCCGGAGCAACGGACGCACGCGCGGATGCCCGTGCCGTAGCGACCGACCTCGGCGGCACCGGCGCAACGGCTGGCACCTTCTCCCTGGCGCGCCCCGGGGCAACAAAAGCAGCAGCCGGCGGTGATGACCCTTGCGAGGCGTGGCCGGCCAGCGGCTGGGAAGCAGGGCTTTTCACCGAAGCCGGCAATGCCAGTAGCGAAGGCGCGGAGGACGCCCCGTTGATCATGGATTGAGCAACGGCTTGCTCTGCTGGGCGCGTCGCGGCGTGTTCGACAACACGCTCGTGCGGCGGACGATGCTTCCTGGCCTCATAGTCCGGCGTGCGTGTAAAACGCACGTTGGGTGCAAGGAAGAAATATTCCTGCCAGGCAGGGCTCTCGATATCGCCGATTTTCGAAGGCGTATCGTCCGAGCCACCCCGCGGCTCCATATAGGGCCGCTTGTTGCCGCCGAGATCGACCACCGGTGCGGAATAGCCGGCCCGGCGTGTGGTGGGCTGCCGGCCGTCCGGCTCCTTGCGAGCCGGACGATCAAGGTCGCCTGCCGCGGAAGAACTTCGCTGACCACCCCTGTCGCCGATGCTCTCCAAGCGCTTCCCCTCGGGGCCATCAGGCAATGCAGCCGTCGATAAATTGACCCGGGAAAAACGCTTGGCTTCCATTCTCAAGACTCACTTTGAAATGTCTGCCGAGCAATAGGGAGCGAGTGGTTAACAGTTGCTTCCCGGATGGATCGCCGACCATCCTGGGCACCAAAATCTTCGTGGTGGTCTGCGAGCGACACGGCACGATCGTCGTCTCGCCGCATCCACGCTGGTGGCGCGATCTACTCGCCGTGCCGCAGCAGCTCGATGGGTCTTCGGACAATCTCTGTTCGAGAATCTGGTCATGATCCCGCGATCACCCCATCGTGCCTGGAGCCAGACCGTTTCCGTGAAGCGATGAGGTGCGCTAGCCGGTCTTGCCGTGCCGGACAAGGTCCTGGGCAATGGACAGCTGCAGCGCTTCCGCCAACTCTCGCGCAGCGCGATTCTCGGCGTCGATCTGCGCCCGGTATGCGGCGAATTCCTGACGCGGCCTGTCGAAGGACGAAGTGATCGAACGCTTGCCGGATGCGATCACCACGCCGGTCTTCGCATCGGCCAGCGTATAGCTGCCGGTCAGCGTCACGGAACCGGCGGTCGGTTCGTCTTCATCCGTTCCGACCTGCACGAGTGCCGCGGACTCGACCGCTTCGGTCACGCCGAGATTTAGCGAATATGCCGGCGAGGCCGGCTCGCCGGCGCCTCGTCCAAACCCGAAAATCAGATTGTTGCGCACCTGTTGGCCGTAACGCGTATTGACCGGCTTGATGCCGATCAACGCCAGTTCGGCACTGGCACTGGCCTGCGAACCCGACAGTGGCGCGCTCGAATAGAGCGGCCGCACCGTGCAGGCCGAGACAAGCGCGAGCGAACCTATCAGGCCGGCAAGCGCTATGCGGCGCAGCAAATGGCTCAACTCTGTCTTTTCCCGATCAGGCAACGACATTGACGATCCTCTGCGGCACGATGATCACCTTGCGCGGAGCCTTCCCTTCGAGTGCTTTCTGCACGAAGTCGAGAGCCAATACCGCTTTTTCGACCGCACCTTGGTCCGCGTCGCGGGCAATTGTCAAATCCCCCCGCTTCTTGCCGTTGACCTGTACCGGATAGGTGACTTCGTTGTCGACGACCAGCGCCGAATCGAAGACCGGCCAAGGCCGTTCGGCAACGAGATCGGTGCCGCCAAGCGCTGCCCAGCACTCCTCGGCCAGATGCGGCATGACCGGCGCGATCAGATGCACGAGAATCTCCACCGCCTGCCGGCAGGCGCCTTTCAGCGCTGCATCGGCCTTGCCTTCGGCCACCTCGTTGAGCGGCGTGGTCAGCGCGTTGGCCAGTTCGTAGATGCGGGCGATGGCGCGGTTGAAGGCGAGCTTCTCGATATCCTGTCCGACCGCCTTCAGTATCTTGTGCGCGGCCTTGGAAACCACCGCGGCCTCACCGCTGCTGGCCGCCACGGGCTTGATGCCGGCCAGTGTTTCGGCCGCCGTCGACACCAGGCGCCAGATGCGCTGGATGAAGCGATGCGCACCGGCGGCGCCATCGTCGGTCCACTCGACATCGCGCTCGGGAGGAGAATCCGACAGCATGAACCAGCGCGCCGTATCGGCGCCGTAGCCATCGGTGATGTCTTCCGGGCTCACCGTGTTCTTCTTCGATTTCGACATCTTTTCCAGCGGACCGATGGTGACGGCCTCGCCGGTGGCGATGTCGATGGCGCTGCGCTTGCCGTCGACATCCTCCAACCGAACTTCGGTGGGCGCCAGCCAGCGGCCATTCGATGCCGAGCCGACGCGATAGGTTTCGTGCACCACCATGCCTTGCGTGAACAGGCCCTTGAACGGCTCGGCCAGATCGACCTGGCCGGCCTCGCGCATGGCGCGGGTGAAGAAGCGCGAATAGAGCAGATGCAGGATCGCGTGCTCGATCCCGCCAATATACTGGTCGACCGGCAGCCATTCGTTGGCCGCCCTGGGATCGGTCGGTTCATGCGCCCACGGCGCGGTGAAGCGGGCGAAGTACCACGACGAATCGACGAACGTGTCCATCGTGTCGGTTTCGCGCCGCGCATCCCTGCCGCATTGCGGACATTTCACATGGCGCCATGTCGGATGCCGGTCGAGCGGATTGCCCGGGCGATCGAAATCGACATCGTCGGGCAGCTTCACCGGCAGGTCCGCCTTCGGCACCGGCACCACGCCGCAAGCCTCGCAATGAATCATCGGGATCGGGCATCCCCAGTAGCGCTGGCGCGAAATGCCCCAGTCACGCAGGCGGAAATTCACCTTGCGCTCGGCCATCGGCCGGTTGCCGATCGTCTTCTGCTCCAGCAGTTTGGCGACCTCGTCGAAAGCCTGATCCGGCTTCATGCCGTCGAGAAAGCGCGAATTGATCATCACGCCGTCATCGACATAGGCTTCATCGATGATCTGGAACGTCGCCGGATTCTCGCCTTCCGGCATCACCACCGGAATCACCGGCAGGCCGTATTTGTTGGCGAAGTCGAGGTCGCGCTGGTCGCCGGACGGACAGCCGAAAATGGCGCCGGTGCCGTATTCCATCAGCACGAAATTGGCGACATAGACAGGCAGCATCCAGTTGTCGTCAAACGGATGGACGACGCGGATGCCGGTGTCGAAACCCTTCTTCTCAGCTGTCTCCAGCGCCGCCACCGAGGTGCCCATATGGCCGATATCCTCGATGAACTTCGCCAGCGCCGGATTGTGCGCAGCGGCCTTCCTGGCCAACGGATGATCGGCGGCGACAGCCATGAAGGAAGCGCCGAAGATGGTGTCGGGCCTTGTCGTATAGACTTCCAGCTCATGCTCGCCATCAGAGGCGTCGGCCAGAGGCCAGCGGATCAGCAGGCCTTCCGAGCGGCCGATCCAGTTCTGCTGCATCAGCTTCACTTTTTCCGGCCATTCGTCGAGGCCGTCGAGCGAATCCAGCAGGTCCTGCGCAAAGTCGGTGATCTTGAAGAACCACTGCGTCAGTTCGCGCTGTTCGACCAGCGCGCCCGAGCGCCAGCCGCGCCCGTCGATAACCTGCTCGTTGGCGAGCACGGTCATGTCCTCCGGGTCCCAGTTGACCTTGGAGGATTTGCGCGTCACCAGCCCCTTCTCGACGAAATCGAGGAACAGCATCTGCTGGCGGTGATAATAGTCGACGTCGCAGGTGGCGAATTCACGCGCCCAGTCCAGCGACAGGCCCATGACCTTGAGCTGCTCGCGCATGGTTGCGATGTTCTGGTAGGTCCATTCCTTGGGGTGGACCTTGTTTTGCATTGCGGCGTTTTCGGCCGGCATGCCGAAGGCGTCCCACCCCATCGGGTGCAGCACGTTGAAACCCTTGGCCCGCTTGTAGCGCGCCACCACATCGCCCATCGTATAGTTGCGGGTGTGGCCGATATGGATGCGCCCCGACGGATAGGGGAACATCTCCAGCACGTAGTATTTCGGGCGCGGATCGTCATTGTGCGCTTCGAACAGCTTCTTGGCGTCCCAGGCCTTCTGCCATTTGGGCTCTGACGCGCGCGGATTGTATCGTTCGGTTGCCATGGGACGTTTTTCACTTAAAAGCATGCGCGAACCGCGGGCGAGGGCTCGGCAGTTCAGGGAATGTGGTCCGGGTGTTCACCATGGTTTGGCAAACCCGTCAACCATATGGGTATCGCGTCTGACAAAAACGCGGGCCAAAACAGCAGGATTTGCATATGGGCGATGCCGTTCAGCAGTTTTTCGCGGTCAAGGCCAAGATCGCCGCCGCCGAGCGCGAGGCCGGCCGCGAAGCCGGCGCGGTGACGCTGGTCGCGGTTTCCAAGACCTTTGACGCCGCCGACATAAACCCGGTCATCGAGGCCGGCCAGCGCATCTTCGGCGAGAATCGCGTGCAGGAAGCGCAAGGCAAATGGCCTGATCTGAAGGACGCATTTCCTGGCATCGAGCTGCATCTGATCGGCCCGCTGCAATCCAACAAGGCCAAGGAAGCGGTGGCACTGTTCGACGTCATCGAGACGGTCGATCGCGAGAAGATCGCCGCCGAACTTGCCAAGGAGATCGCCAAACAGGGCCGCGCGCCAAAACTCTATGTCCAGGTCAACACTGGCTCCGAGGCGCAGAAGGCTGGCATCGAGCCGCGCGACGCCGTGGCCTTCGTCGCCCGCTGCCGCGATGTGCATGGCCTCGCCATCGAAGGCCTGATGTGCATCCCGCCGGCCGACGAGAACCCCGGCCCCCATTTCGCCTTGCTGGAGAAG
The DNA here is from genome assembly GCF_040317955.1 of Mesorhizobium sp. M1342. NCBI lineage: Bacteria > Pseudomonadati > Pseudomonadota > Alphaproteobacteria > Hyphomicrobiales > Phyllobacteriaceae > Mesorhizobium > Mesorhizobium sp. M1342. Next base: position 180,016 of record NZ_JAMYLI010000013.1, read on the forward strand.
CTCAGCAGGGAAGCTGGCGTCGCCAGACTGTCGATGGGCATGTCCGGCGACTACGAAACAGCAATCGCCTTCGGCGCCACCAGCGTCCGGGTCGGCTCGGCGATCTTCGGCAGCCGATAGTTCCGATGCACAGACCGGTCTCTAGTCGCTAAATTCCAACATATTCGATTGGCTGCAGGCCACCACACCTTCGTCATCCTAGGGCGGAGCGACGCGAAGCGGAGCGCAGACCCTAGGATCCATGCCGTGACGACAAGGAAAATGCAGCGGTGCAGAATTCTGTTCCGCTGCATTCTTCGGCAGATGTCGCGGCATGGATCCTCGGGTCTGCGCTGCGTCGCTGCGCTCCTTGCTCCGCCCGTGGATGACGACGAGAGAGATGTTTAGGCCAATCCCCGAGGTTTGCGATCTGCCGCCGAAAGAGGCTATAGATTCTCGCTGCCAATAGCTTCCAACCCATGTCGAGGAACTAGCGAACACATCTGTTCGAGCGGAAACCCTGCCATGCTTCAACGGCATCTGGTATATGACTAGCGAAGCCATCTAGCGAGTAGTGCCCTTGAACTGGCATCTTAAGGACGCGAAGAACAATCTGTCGAAACTCGTACGGCAGGCGCGGGAACAAGGGCCACAAACCATCACGGTGCGCGGAAAGCCAACTGCTGTCGTACTCTCCCCCGAGGACTACGACCGACTGGTCGGCGCAACACCTTCGCTTGCGGAATATCTTCTCTCAGGTCCCGTGTGGGATGACGACTTCGTCGAGGAGGTCAATCGCCGCCCGAAGACGAAGATCCGAGTTATAGACTTATAATCCGCATACTCATGCGAACCTCGTTCGGTGAATGCAGCGGGCGCTTTTCTGATGGCGGCATTAGATGCGGTGAGGGATTATAGGCCAACTCGGCGGGCTCGTTGAGCCAGCAATTGGAAACGAAACGTACCGTTCCTATTTGCTTTGCGTCATCACAAACTCTCTGGAGCCGCCACCATGCGTTACAATCAGCTTGGAAATACGGGGATGTTCGTCTCCGAAATCTGCCTCGGCACCATGACCTTCGGTGCTGCCGGTGAAAATGCCCAATGGGGCCTGATCGCCAGTCTCGACCAGAGGGGCGTCAACGAGATCGTTGCCCATTCGCTCGCCGCCGGCGTCAATTTCTTCGATACGGCCGACGTCTACTCCTTTGGCGAATCCGAACGGCTGCTCGGCCAGTCGCTCAGGGATCTCGGCGTGAACAGGCAGAATGTGGTCATCGCCACCAAAGCCCACGGCGCCATGGGCGACGGTCCGAACCAGCGCGGCTCTTCACGCGGCCACATCATGGATTCGGTCGATGCCAGCCTGAAGCGGCTGCAACTCGACCATATCGATCTTTACCAGCTGCACGGCACCGACACCGTGACGCCGATCGATGAAACGCTGCGGGCGCTCGACGATCTCGTTGCCAGCGGCAAGGTCCGCTATGTCGGCGTCTCCAACTGGGCGGCATGGCGCATCGCCAAGGCGCTCGGCATCGCCGAGCGCAAGGGTTTCGCCCGCTTCGAGACCGTGCAATCCTACTATTCGATCGCCGGCCGCGACCTCGAGCGCGAAATCGTACCCTTGCTCAATGAGGAGAAGCTCGGCCTGATGGCGTGGTCGCCGATGGCCGGTGGCCTGCTGTCCGGCAAATATGGCCCCGGCGCGCCCGGCAATGGCGAAGGCCGCCGCGCGTCCTTCAACTTCCCGCCGGTCAATGAGGACCGTGCCTGGGCGGCCGTTGCCGTCATGCGCGAAATCGCCAAAAAGCATGATATCAGCGTCGCCACGGTGGCGCTCGGCTATGTCCTGGCCAAGCCCTTCGTGATGAGCGTCATCATCGGCGCCAGCCGCATGGAGCAGCTGGAGCAGAACCTTGCCGCCACTGAAGTGAAGCTCGACAGCGACGATCTGCTTCGTCTCGACGAGGTCAGCGCCCTGCCGTCCGAATATCCCGGCTGGATGCTGGAGCGCCAGGCAGCGGGCCGCCGCCCGGCGCCGTTCACGCCGAAAGCATAAATATAGCCCACGCTGACATCCCGGGAGCCCGTGGCTCCCGGGATGTCAGCTCAGCCGGACGCTCTCACCCAGAAAATCGAGAAAGGCACGCACCCGCGCCGGCAGATGCCGGCCCTGGCCGACATAGACGGCGTGGGTGGGCTCCTCGTCGCCGGGATTGAATGCCTCCAGCAGCGACACCAGCCGACCGGCGGCGATATCGGCCGCCACATGCCAGCGCGCCAGCCGGGCGATGCCCGCGCCCGCCAGCGCCATCAGCCGCATCGCCTCGCCATCGCTGACCAGCGTGTTGCCGGTGATGGGAACCATGATGGCGCGGCCGTCCGCGTCGAGGAACGGCCAGCCATCGATATGCCTGACGAACCCGAAGCCCATGCGGTTGTGCCTGTCGAGATCCGCTGGCGTCAGCGGCGTGCCGTGCGCCTCCAGATAGGAAGGTGCTGCAACGACGACCACCGGGCTTTGCCCGAGCTTGCGCGCCACCAGCCGTGACTCACTCAGCGGCCCGGCACGGATGGCGACATCGGCCCGTTCCGCCATCAGGTCGATGACGCTGTCGGTCAGCACCAGATCGACTGAGATTTCGGGGTAGCGTTCGAGGAACCGAGGCAGAAGCGGGATCAGCCGGTGCACTCCGAAGGGCACGTAGCTGTTGACGCGCAAACGTCCGCGCGGTGAAGCACCCGCCGCTGCCTCCTGCTCGGCCGCCGCCATGTCGGCGAGGATGCGCAGGCCGCTGTCGTAGAAGGCTGTGCCTTCCGGCGTCAGTTGCAGCTTTCGCGTCGAACGGCTGACCAGCCGCGCGCCAAGCCGGGCCTCCAGCCGCGCGATCAGCTTGCTCACCGCCGATGGCGTCATGCGCAAGGCGCGTGCGGCAGAGGAAATTCCTCGACAACGCGCACGAACACTTCGATCTCACCGGAGCGATTGATGTCGGGTCTGGCCATTTGTGAATCTATTTCACAGAAAATGTGCCCAAGGCAAGTCTGGTTCACAATGCGTCGCAGCACGATCTCACGGGTCGGGGCGCGGGACGGCGCTCTTCCTCATCGAAGTGGAAATCGCCATGCCTCTTGCTCTTTACGCCCTTGCCGCCGGTGCCTTCGGCATCGGCGTCACCGAATTTGTCATCATGGGTCTGCTGCTCGATGTCAGCAAGGATCTCGGCGTTTCGATCACGGCCGCCGGCCAGCTCATTTCGGGCTATGCGCTCGGCGTCGTCATCGGCGCGCCCCTGCTGACCATCGCCACCGGCAACTGGCCACGCAAGACCGTGCTTCTGGCGCTGATGGCGATCTTCACGCTTGGCAATCTCGCCTGTGCACTGGCGCCCGACTACTGGACGCTGATGGGCGCCCGCATCATCACCGCCTTCGCCCATGGCACCTTCTTCGGCGTCGGCTCTGTCGTCGCCACCGGGCTGGTCGCGCCCAACAGACAAGCCTCGGCGATCGCGCTGATGTTCACTGGGCTCACCATCGCCAACATCCTCGGCGTACCCTTCGGCACCTGGCTCGGCCAGGCCTTCGGCTGGCGGGCGACCTTCTGGGCGGTGACACTGGTCGGTCTGGCGGCCTTCGCCGTCATCCTGGCTCTGGTGCCGCGCAGCCGAACAGCGCCCGAAAAGAGCGATCTGCGCGCCGATCTCGCCGTTTTGCGCCGCACGCCTGTCCTGCTCGGTCTTGCCACCACCGTGCTCGGCTATGCCGGTGTCTTCGCCGTCTTCACTTATATCGCTCCGTTGCTGACCGAGATCACCGGATTCAAGGAAGCGGCCGTATCGCCGGTCCTGCTCGTCTTCGGTGGCGGCCTCATTGCCGGCAATTTGCTTGGCGGCAAGGTCGCCGACCGCTGGCTGGTGCCGGCCGTGCTGGGCAGTCTCGTGGTGCTGGCCCTGGTGCTTGCCACCATGACCTTCGCCATCCACAGCCAGGTCATGGCCGTCATCTATGTCGGCCTGCTCGGTGCTGCCGCCTTCGCCACAGTTGCGCCGCTGCAGATGTGGGTGCTGGAAAAGGCACAAGGTGCCGGTCAGAGCCTCGCCTCGTCCTTCAACATCGCCGCCTTCAATCTCGGCAACGCCGCAGGCGCCTGGCTTGGTGGCGCGGTGATTGCCCATGGTCTTGGTCTGGGTTCCCTCACCTGGGTCGCCGCCCTGCTGCCGCTCGCGGCACTCGCCGTGGCGGGACTGGCGCTGCGTCTCGATCGCACCGTCACGCTCGGCGAGCCTGCCTCCATCCGGTCGTGACCGTCCTCTGCAAACCCGCTTTCCACACCCTTCGTTCCACAGGAGTAAAAAGATGGACTACCGACGTCTCGGTGCATCGGGCCTGAAAGTGCCCGCACTCTCATTTGGCGCGGGAACCTTTGGCGGTTCCGGCCCGCTGTTCGGCGCCTGGGGCAACAGCGATGCCAGGGAAGCGCGGCGGCTGATCGACATTTGCCTGGAGGCCGGCGTCAACCTGTTCGACACCGCCGACGTCTATTCGAACGGCGCTTCGGAACAGGTGCTGGGCGAAGCCATAAAAGGCCGCCGCGACGCCGTGCTGATCTCGACCAAGACCGCGCTGCCGATGGGCGACGGGCCGGCCGACTATGGCTCGTCTCGGTCGCGGCTGATCAGATCCGTGGATGATGCGCTGAGGCGCCTCGGCACCGATTACATCGACCTGCTGCAGCTGCACGCCTTCGATGCCGGCACACCGATCGAGGAGGTTCTGTCGACGCTGGGCGAGTTGGTTCGCGCCGGCAAGCTGCGCTATGTCGGCGTCTCCAATTTCTCCGGCTGGCAGGTGATGAAGTCGTTGGCGCAGGCCGACAGCCAAGGCTATCCGCGCTATGTCGCGCATCAGGTCTACTATTCGCTGGTCGGCCGCGACTATGAGTGGGAACTGATGCCGCTCGGCCTCGACCAGGGCGTCGGCGCGCTGGTGTGGAGCCCGCTTGGCTGGGGCCGCCTGACCGGCAAGATCCGCCGTGGCCAGTCCTTGCCGGAAAAGAGCCGGCTGCACGACACGGCAAGCTTCGGACCGCCGGTCGAGGACGAGCATCTCTACCGGGTTATGGATGCGCTTGATGCGGTGGCGCTGGAGACCGGCAAGACCGTGCCGCAGATCGCCATCAACTGGCTGCTGCAGCGCCCGACCGTGTCGTCGGTCATCATCGGCGCCCGCAACGAGGAGCAGTTGCGCCAGAACCTCGGCGCCGTCGGCTGGACCTTGACGCCGGAGCAGATGAAAAAGCTCGACACGGCGAGCGAAATTACCGCGCCCTACCCCTATTTCCCCTATCGTCGCCAGGAAGGTTTCGCCCGGCTCAACCCGCCGGCGGTGTGAGCACTGGCGTTGAAGCTGCCAATCCCCCCTTGCGGGGGAGATCGGCTGTACCGCGTTCAGTGCAGCACGAACTCACCATCCACCTTGCGCCATTCATTCGGCGCGATCAGCTTCTGGTGGGTATAGCTGATCGAATGCAGCGGCCCGTCCAGCTTGGCCTTCCAGAATTCGATGAACTTGATCAGCACCGGAAACTTCGGCGCCAGATCGTAGTCCTGCCAGATGAAGCTCTGCAGCAGATGCGGGTGGTCGGGAAAGTGATAAAGAATCTTGGCCGTGGTCAAGCCATAGCCTTTGAGCATCAGGTCCATTTCGGCATGGTCGCGCATGACGGTCCCCAGGTTGATTCGCCTGTCCTCCCACGGCTGATTGTGCGCGCCGCTGATTAACCGTCTATTGATTTTTTCTTCATCTGAACCGGCTTTAGCATGCGAAAACATGCAGTTAGCAGCGAACCCCTCCGAGTGCTGACAGCCTCGGAGAAGCTACCTGCGGCATCCCGCCGCGCGAATCCAACGTCTAATGTTGCCGTAACGGCGGAACTGGTAATAATGCCGCCGAATTCGCGGCCGTGTCGCCGCGATCCCGCCGACATTTCAAGCCGGCGACGATTGGTTCGGGAGGAAAGTCAGGAATGTCCGAGGTTCATGTCCATCGCGTCCAGCCGGCGTGGAAGAAAAACGCGCTGATCGACAATGACACCTACCTGAAATGGTATGCCGACAGCCTCAAGAACCCGGACAAATTCTGGGGCAAGCACGGCAAGCGCATCGACTGGTTCAAGCCCTACAGCAAGGTCAAGAACGCCTCCTTCGACGGCAAGGTCTCGATCAAATGGTTCGAGGACGGACTGACCAATGTCTCCTACAACTGCATCGACCGGCACCTGAAGAAGCGCGGCAACCAGACCGCCATCATCTGGGAAGGTGACAATCCCTACGACGACAAGAAGATCACCTATAACGAGCTCTACGAGCATGTCTGCCGGCTCGCCAATGTGATGAAGAAGCACGGCGTCAAGAAGGGCGACCGCGTCACCATCTACATGCCGATGATCCCGGAAGCCGCCTATGCGATGCTGGCCTGCACGCGTATCGGCGCCGTCCATTCGATCGTCTTCGGCGGTTTCTCGCCGGATGCGCTGGCCGGTCGCATCGACGACTGCAAGTCGACCTTCGTCATCACCGCTGATGAAGGCCTGCGCGGCGGCAAGCCGATCCCTTTGAAGGAAAACACCGACAGGGCGATCGAGATCGCCGCGAAGGCCGGAACGAAAGTCGAAAAAGTGGTGGTCGTGCGCCGCACCGGCGGCAAGACCGGCTGGGTTTCCGGCCGCGACGTCTGGTACCACGACGAGATCGCGACGGTGAAAGCCGAATGCAAGCCCGAGAAGATGAAGGCCGAGGACCCGCTGTTCATCCTCTACACATCGGGCTCGACCGGCAAGCCGAAGGGCGTGCTGCACACCACCGCCGGCTATCTCGTCTACGTCTCGATGACCCACCAATATGTCTTCGACTACCACGACGGCGACATCTACTGGTGCACCGCCGATGTCGGCTGGGTCACCGGCCACAGCTACATCGTCTATGGCCCGCTCGCCAATGGCGCCACCACGCTGATGTTCGAAGGCGTGCCGAACTATCCGTCGCAGTCGCGCTTCTGGGAAGTCATCGACAAGCACAAGGTCAATATCTTCTACACCGCGCCGACGGCCCTACGCGCGCTGATGGGCGCCGGCGATGCGCATGTCACCAAGACGTCGCGCAAGTCGCTGCGCGTGCTGGGTTCGGTCGGCGAGCCTATCAATCCGGAAGCCTGGGAGTGGTATTTCAACATCGTCGGCAACGGCAAGGTTCCGATCGTCGACACATGGTGGCAGACCGAGACCGGCGGCATCCTGATCACGCCGCTGCCCGGCGCCACCGACCTCAAGGCGGGTTCGGCGACACGGCCCTTCTTCGGCGTCAAGCCGCAGCTGGTCGACGGCGAGGGCAAGGTGCTGGAAGGTGCCGCCGACGGCAATCTGTGCATCACCGATTCCTGGCCCGGCCAGATGCGCACCGTCTATGGCGATCATGATCGTTTCATCCAGACCTATTTCTCGACCTACAAGGGCAAGTACTTCACCGGCGACGGCTGCCGCCGCGACGCCGATGGCTATTACTGGATCACCGGCCGCGTCGACGACGTCATCAACGTCTCCGGCCATCGTATGGGCACGGCCGAGGTCGAATCCGCACTGGTCAGCCACGACAAGGTTTCGGAAGCCGCCGTCGTCGGCTATCCGCACGACATCAAGGGCCAGGGCATCTACTGCTACGTCACGCTGATGGCCGGCGAGCAGCCGGGCGAGGATCTGCGCAAGGAGCTGATCGCCCATGTCCGCAAGGAGATCGGGGCCATCGCTTCGCCCGACAAGCTCCAGTTCGCGCCCGGCCTGCCGAAGACGCGCTCCGGCAAGATCATGCGCCGCATCCTGCGCAAGATTGCCGAGGACGATTTTTCAGCGCTCGGCGATACCTCGACGCTCGCGGATCCGGCCGTCGTCGATGATTTGGTCGCCAACCGGCAAAACAAGAAGAGCTGATGATGCAGGCCGCGCTCGGCACTGTCAGTGAACTCTGGCGCTATCCGGCGAGTTCGCTTGCCGGCGAGCGTCGGGAAACAATCTCGGTCGATATCGAGAGCATCGAGGGCGACCGTATGTTCGGCCTTGTCGACGCGTCCGACAATGAGATCGCGCGACCGGACCGCGACGCGAAATGGCACAAGGTGCCGCGCATTCGCACCCGGCTGTCGCCGACCCTGGAACTCGAGATTGCCGTTCCCGGGGACAACTGGCTGGCTGCGCCAAGTATCGAGAGCGACCGCGCGGTGTCGGCCTATCTCGGCTTCGAGGCCTCGATCCGACCGTTTCGCCGCGAGAATGCCGGACCTGACTATTCCGGCCCGCTGACCGCGGAGCGCTACCGCAAGGCGCCCATCCATCTGTTGACCACCGCCTCGCTGGCACGGCTCAAAGCGTTGCATCCGGAAGGGGTCGCCGACCCACGCCGCTTCCGCCCCAACATCGTCGTCGACATGGCGGCAATCGAAGGGTCGTTTCCCGAAACGGAATGGATCGGCCGCAAGCTTGCCATCGGCGATCTCCTGCTGACTGTCTCCGAACCCTGCCGCCGCTGCGGTTTCACCATCGTCGCCCAGGCTGGCTTCGATCATGATCCGGCGATCCTGCGCAACCTTGTCCGCCATAACGCCCACAATCTCGGGGTCTATTGCACGGTCGACCGGCCGGCGCGCGTCGAAGTCGGCGACGCGATGCGCTTCGTGTAAGCTATCGATACAGATCCGCCCGCGTCGGCGGCAGGCCGCTTGGACCACGCGCGCGCTTGGTCACGACGGTCTGGAAAATCTGTGCCGAGGCGCGTTCGAAGGTGATCGAACAGCCCGTCAGGTAAAGCAGCCATAGCCGTGCCTTGGCTTCGCCCACCTCGGCGATTGCCTCGTCGAAACGCGCGTGCAGGCGCTCGGCCCACAGGCGACAGGTGCGGGCGTAATGCTCGCGCAGATTCTCCACGTCGTAGACCAGGAAGCCGTGCGCCTCGAGATTGCCTGTTGTCATGCCGATCGTGTCGAGTTCGCCGCCGGGGAAAATGTATTTGATCAGCGCCTTGAACTCCGACCCCTTGCGCAGGGTCTTCTTGATGTCGCCCTTGCTGCGCCTGGTGATGGCGTGATGCAGATAGATGCCGCCGGGCTTCAGCAGGCGGTGGACAGTTGAGAAATAGGTCGCGTGGTTGGCGAGTCCGAGATGCTCGAACATGCCGATCGACGAGATCTTGTCGAAGCTGCCTGTAAGCTCCGCATAGGATTTGATCTCGATGGTGATGCGGTCCTCCAGCCCCTCGGCGCGAATGCGTTCGCGGGCCAGCTCGGTCTGGGCCTGCGACAGCGAGACACCGTGGCCGATGACGCCATAGTTCTTCGCGGCATGGATCAGCATCGCTCCCCAGCCACAGCCGATGTCGAGCAGTCGTTCGCCAGGCTTCAGCCGGAGCTTGCGGCAGATATGGTCGAGCTTGTCGATCTGCGCTTGATCGATGCTGTTGTCGAAATCCTTGAAGTAGCCGCAGCTGTAGACCATGCGCTCGTCGAGGAAGAGCCGGTAGAAGGCGTTCGAAATGTCGTAGTGATGCTGGATCGCCTCCTGGCTCGAGCCGCTGACATAAGGATTGCGCCCCGAAAGATCGGTCCGCGCCGTCATCTGCTTGCGTGCCAAAAGCACGGAAGGCAGGTCGCGCAGGATCGCCATTTTCGGCAGCGACTTGAGCTTGGTTCTGAGCTTGCCTTGCGACGGCAGGGCGTAGAAGTCGAAGATCGTTCCGTCTTCGATGTTGATCGTCTTGGAAATCCACATCTCGATCAGCGTCGACAGGGACGGTCGCTTCACGATCTGCCAGACGATGTCCTGGTCGTGATGGTGAGCACCGGACCAGTGGCGGGGCCGATCCGCTCCCCGGTCCACAGCCTGACGGCAAAGCCCGGTTTCAGCGTCTCGACAACCGTCCGCACGATCCGCGCCGCTCTCTCGGCTGCCTCCATGCATCCCTCCCACAGGGGCCGACCCGGATTGCCGGCTCGGCTCTATGCCATGATCTTGCCTGCCCGGCCGACAGCCCGCAACCCAGTGTCGTGCCAAAAGCACCTTCCCGACTTTTTCAAACCTTCGCCTTGTCTTTTGCTGCAACGCACCCCATCATGAGTATGTGTTCAACAAATCGAAAGGAGGTGATCCGATGTCGAGTGATTTCGTTTTCCAGAACGTGGCCTCAGCGGATTGCACTTTCGGGAAGCAGTCTTCCCGTTAAGGCGCGAAATGCGCGGCGGCTGACCTCATAGGTCATCGCCATAGGGCCGCGCCACGGACGGAAACACGGAAGGCCGCCGGCTTCGAAAGAAGCGGCGGCCTTTTCCGTTTGCGGACTAGACTACTGGGTCAACGCGACCTTTTCGGTGTTGCGAATGATTTCCTGAAAGGCGTCGTCCAATTCGGCTCCGGTGGACACGTCGAAGAAATGCCTCTTGGCGGCGGAGGTATCCTTCGACGAACAGTCCCTGAGCACCGCCTTTGCCTGGTCCCGCTCGGTTACCGACATGTCCTTGTCGTCCAGATCGAAGCCGATGGTGAAAATCTCGATGCCATCATTTTTCATGTTGTCGCACAGCGTTTCGGCGTTGCCGCGCGCAAGGTTGCCCTGGCTGTTGTACCTGTCCCCAGCGCCGGCGAAGGCGGTATTGAACTGGCCATCGGTCATCAGGATCGCGACCTTGGCGATCTTCTTCGGATCGGCGTCCGAGGCGCCTTTGCCGAGACCGGCATTTCTGATCGCAGTGCGCCATTGCGGCGACAGCATATAGTAGGTCCACTGAATGGCGATCGCGCCGGCCGTGTAGCCATCGGCCTGGAAGTCCTCGATCGATTCAAGCAATGCATCGGAATCGGCGGTCAGCGGGATCACTTCCGCATCAGGGCACCTGTTCATGTCCCCGCCGAGATGATCGTCCCGATTGACCAGGGCATAATATTTCTTGCCTTCCTTGTCGGTGCGAACCGTGTCTGGGCCGTCGGCGCTCATATCCGCGTTGCCGTTCTTGTCCTTGCGCTCCGTGGCGCAGTTGTCGGGATGTGGCATCGCCGCGCCGACGATGGAGATGTAGTCGCTGAAGGAGGGCAGCAGATTTTTGCCCGTCTTGGCGACGAGAAGCGGACTGCCGGCGACGGGTGGCAGTTCAGAGCTCCCTTGCTTCTCGGCATAGACGTTTTCCGCCAGCTTGCCGGCGTTCACACCTGATGCGTAAGGCACAATCGCGACGCGGATGCGGGGGTTCTTCGGATCCTGGTTCTGCAGCATCGTCCGGACGGCGTTTTTTGCAGCAGCTTTCAGATCGCCGATTTTGTCGACCTTGCCGCGCTTCCTCATCGATCCGGTCACATCGAGCATCATCGCCACTTCGATGGTCTTGTCCGAATAGAGCGCCGTCGTGGAGGCGGCGACGCGTTTCATGTCGCCCGTGCCAAAAATCGGAAAGTACAGCGCGACATCGACATGGGCGTCGGCCTGGACCGTCTTGGCGGTCTTGTTGACAGTCAGCTTGTCGAGTACGATCTGGTCGGCCTGCAGAATGCCTGCCTGGCTGTTGGCGTCGAGAAAGGCCTGCACCGATTTGTTGGCATCGGCTTCCTTGATGACACCGGTCGTCAGGTCGCGTGCCGTCGACGTGACCGCGGCGTCGACCACGCCCTGAAGGCTCGTTTTCGCATTGTAGAGCTGCGATACGTTGACCGAAAAGCCCACGGCCAGCGCCAAGACCGAGGCGCTAAGGCCGAACAGGACTGCGAAATTTCCACCGCGATCCCTGGCGAACCCGCCAACCGCGTGAACAAGACCCCCGTAATTTCGCATCCTACAGCCTCCACTCGCCTCGGCCTCGTCGCCGCGGAAAGGGCAATGCAGGATTCCCGCCGGATGACGCCCTAGCTGGGCGGAGAGCTGGCTTTCCAGTAGCAAGTCACTGTTTTTGTTAAACTTTGGAATCAACAAAGGTGAACGGCTGGTAAACGGGAACGCACCATGGCGCTGGCGTTTACCAGCCGCTTACCATGATCTGGCCGGAGGCACCGCGACGCCGTCGACGGCGTCCTGTTGCGGCACAAGCTCACTGTGCCGAAGCGGACCATGTGTCCCGAAAGTTGCGGCCGGAGAAAACCTCCTGACCACCCTGGAGCAGTTGCAACGGTAGGCCTCGCGACTACGCCAGCATCTGTGCGCTGACGGTCCTGTCGATGCCGTGGTAGGGCGGGTTGAACAGATTGCCTTCCTGTTCGTAGGTCCACACCTTGAACAGGCTGAGCCGGTGGGGGCCGAAACTGTGCAGCAGCGGCACGTCGGTGGCGTCGCGGCCGCGGGCGATGACGATACGGCCGGTTCTCGGCGTGTTGTGGCGAGGATCGAACGTGTACCATTTGCCGTCGAGGAACACTTCCAGCCACGCCGAGAAGTCCATCGGCGCCGGATCGGCTGGCACGCCGATATCGCCGAGATAGCCGTTCACGTAGCGTGCCGGAATGTTCATGCAGCGGCAAAGCGTGATCGCCAGATGGGCGAAGTCACGGCAGACCCCGACGCGCTCCTCATGCGCCTGCGCCGCGGTGCGGGTCGAGCGCGCATAGCCATAGCCGAACGACAGCCGGTTGTGGACATAATCCGCGATCGCCTGCACGCGCGCCCAGCCGGACGGGATGTCGCCGAAGAGCTGCCAGGCCAGGCTGCTCAGATGATCCGTCTCGCAATAGCGGCTGCCCAGGAGATAACCCAGAACTTCGTCCGGCAGATCCGCCACTGGCACTTCCCTGGCCAGCGTGTTGACCTCGTCCGTCTCGCCGCTGTCCTCGACGACCGCGTCATACAGGATGCGAAAACCACCGGCGGGTGCTGTGAAGCGCCGGCAGGCATTGCCATGCAGATCGTGGTACAGTCTTGTCGGCACCGCGGGCGAGGTCAACACCCGCGTCTGCCGCTTGATGTCGGCCTGCCTGTCCCGATGGATCTCGAGCACTGAAATCACCGGCGTCGCGGCTACGCATTCGATGGCGATTTCGTAGCCGAGCCGGATCAGCATCGTTGGTCCCCCCTTCGATCGTTGTTGTGAGAAGCAGTCCTTCCCAAACGCCCGGAGGATACCGTGGTTCCCTGGGCCGATCGAAAAGCCCACCCCGTGTCTTCCCCTGCCGCGGTCGAGACGTTAGGTTCGGCAACCCCACCAGCGCTCCCCGAACTCAAGGAAAATCATGTATTCAGGCAGAAAATTCGCGGCCTTCCTCTTCGACATGGACGGCACGCTCATCAATTCCATCGCCTCGGCGGAACGGGTGTGGAGCGATTGGGCACGCCGCCAGGGCCTCGACGTCGCCGCCTTCCTGCCGACGATCCATGGCGTGCGCGCGATCGAGACCATCACCGGCCTGGCACTGCCGGGCGTCGACCCGGCATACGAGGCTGATCTGCTGCTGAAGGCCGAGGCGGCCGACCTCGATGGCATTCTCCAGATCGCCGGCGCCGTGGCATTTCTCGATTCGCTGCCGCCCGAACGCTGGGCGATCGTAACCTCCGCCCCGCGTGAGCTGGCGCTGTTGCGCATGAAGGCCGCCGGCATCCCTGTCCCGGGCGTCATCGTCGCGGCGGAAGATGTCTCCCGCGGCAAGCCGGCGCCCGATTGCTTCCGGCTTGGCGCGGAACGGCTCGGCTTCGACGCGCGCGATTGCCTCGTCTTCGAGGATGCTCCAGCTGGCATCGCGGCAGCCGAAGCGGCGGGCGCGGCGGTCATGGTCATCAGCGCCACGCACAAGCACCCCTTGCCAACGCAACATACCGCGATCGCAGGCTACGACATGGTCGGCATCACGGTCGACGAGCGTGGCTGGATCGCGCTCGAGCCGCAGCGCAACGCTGCGTAGGGAGGCATCTAGAAGTCGCTGGTCAGGCCCTTTACTTCCCAGTCGCCGTAGCGCCCTGGCTCCTTGCCGCCGCGGCCGCCGATCTCCTTCGGCAGCGCGGCCTCCTTTTCGCGGTAGTCTTCCCGCCGCGCTGCGGCCTCGGCCAACGCACGGCGTGCGGCCGGCGCTAGCTCTCTTTGCGATGCCGCTTCGGCAGGAGCGGCGCCTGTTTTACTGATTTCGTCGGTCATGCGATAATCTCGGTAGATTGAGTCCAGTCAGCAGATTGAGTCCAGTCAATTGAAACAGGAACTGGCGTTTCCCATCATATAGCCATGAACCCACGACGATCGACCCCTTTTCGCTATCCCCCGGACAGGAGCAGACGATGAACACCATCCGCACCGCCATGCTTCTTGCCGCGATGACCGCGCTGTTCATGGGCGTCGGCTTTTTGATCGGCGGAACCGGCGGCATGATGATCGCGCTGCTGATCGCCGCCGGCACCAACCTGTTCAGCTACTGGAATGCCGACAAGATGGTGCTGTCGATGAACCGTGCCGTCGAGGTCGATGAAAGGAACGCGCCCGAATATTACGCCATCGTCCAGGCAATGGCCAAACAGGCCGGCCTGCCGATGCCGAAGACCTATCTGATCGACAACCCGCAGCCGAACGCCTTTGCCACCGGCCGCAATCCGCAGAATGCGGCGGTGGCTGCCTCCACCGGCCTGTTGCAGGCGCTGACGCCTGAAGAGGTCGCGGCGGTCATGGCGCACGAGCTCGCCCATGTGCAGCATCGCGACACGCTCACCATGACGATCGTCGCCACCTTTGCCGGTGCCATCTCGATGCTCGGCAATTTTGCCTTCTTTTTCAGCGGCAACCGCGACAACAACCCGTTCGGCTTTGTCGGCGTGCTGGTTGCGATGATCGTGGCTCCGTTTGCAGCGATGGTCGTGCAGATGGCGGTCAGCCGGACCCGCGAATACGAGGCCGACCGGCGTGGCGCCGAAATCTGTGGACACCCGCTCTGGCTGGCATCGGCGCTTGACAAGATCGCCCGCGGCGCCGAACGCATCCGCAACCCCGATGCCGAGCGAAATCCCGCGACCGCGCATCTCTTCATCATCAATCCTCTTCACGGCGAGCGCATGGACAGCCTGTTCTCCACCCACCCCGCCACTGAGAACCGCATCGCAGCCTTGCAGGCGATGGCGCGCGACATGGCCGGCAGCGAAACCCGGGCTGCACCGCGCCAGGCCCCAACGTCACGCCAGACGGACGAACCGCGGCCATCCGGCCCATGGGATCAGGCAGCGCGGCCCGAGCAGCCGGCGGAGGCCGCCAAGCCCAAATCCAACCCGTGGGGTCGCAATCCGACCGGGCCCAAGGGCCGGTGGTCGTGAGCGTGGCGGACAGAGGGCCTCGACGCACAGTTTCAGGCGATCAGGAAGACAGGGACGGCGGCGACTTCGTTGCCGGCCTCGCCGCCCGCAAGGCGGCGGCGCGCCTGCTTGCCGCCGTCATCGACGCCAGGACGCCGCTTGACGGGCTGACCGATCACGAAAACGGCCACCCGCAATACAAGGCGCTCGACTTGCGCGATCGCGGCCTGGTCCGCGCCACCCTGGTCACCGCGCTGCGCTATCGCATGACCATATCAGGGCTGCTGGCGCGGCGCCTGGAAAAACCGCTGCCGCCCAATGCCACCGCTTTGTCGCACATATTGCATGTGGCAGCGGCACAGATCCTGTTCCTCGATATTCCCGACAGCGCCGCCGTCGACATTGCGGTGACCCATGCCAAGTCCGATCCGCGCACGGTGCGTTTCTCCGGCCTCGTCAATGGCGTGCTGCGCACACTGGCACGGGCCAAGGAAACGGAACTGCCTGCCGCCCTTGCCGCCACCGACGAAGCGCCCAAATGGTTTTCCGACCGGCTGAAGACCACCTACGGCAACGAGAAGGCCAGACAGATCCTCGAAGCACATCGCGTTGAGGCGCCGGTCGACTTCTCGGTCAAGGCCGATCCCGGTCTCTGGGCCGAAAAGCTCGGCGGCATCGTCCTGCAGACAGGCACGGTGCGAGTCGAGAATCTTGTCGGTGCTGTCACTGAATTGCCTGGCTTTGCCGAGGGCGCCTGGTGGGTCCAGGACGCCGCGGCCAGCCTGCCCGCCCGGCTGTTCGGCGATGTCACGGGATTGCGGGTTGCCGATCTCTGCGCCGCGCCCGGCGGCAAGACCGCGCAGCTGATCGTTGCCGGCGCGAAGGTCACCGCTGTCGACACGTCAAAAAACCGGCTCGTGCGGCTGACGCAGAATCTCGACCGTCTCGGCCTGTCTGCCGAAATCGTCCAGGCCGACCTGCTCAAATATGAGCCGGAAGAACTCTTCGACGCGATCCTCCTCGACGCGCCCTGCTCGTCGACCGGCACGGTGCGGCGGCACCCCGACGTGCCATGGACCAAGACTTCGGCCGATGTCGAAAAACTGGCCGACCTGCAACGCAGGCTGCTCGCCCGCGCCGTCACGCTGGTGAAGCCCGGCGGCACGATCGTCTTTTCCAACTGTTCGCTCGATCCGCTCGAAGGCGAGGATCTCTATCGCGTCTTTCTGGCCGGCACGCCTGAAATCACCAACGATCCGTTGCAGCAAGGCGAGATCGCCGGCATCGATCCATTCCTGACGCCGCAAGGCACGCTGCGCACCACGCCCGCCGACCTGGAGCTCGGCGCGCCAGAACGCTCGGGCCTCGATGGTTTCTTCGCCGCTCGCATGCGGCGAGCCGGCTAGGGATTGAACTGCCCGGATTACTGACTTTTTTGGGTAGGATCGGGGGCAAAACCAGGTGAACCGGCGTGGGCTCGTGGAATTCGCCTTCGCACGAATCGTGCAATCATGTAGACTCGGCGCCGGGGTAGAGGACGATCAGGAGGGGTTTTGGCACTTGCTGCCAGCAGCACGACGCGTCTATGGACGCTTGTCGCGAAGGAGTTCTGGCGCAAAACGCGCCGGCGCCTGCGCGCCGGGCCTGTCTATCGCTGGCGCTATTCCGGCCGCACGCCGGAACGTGTGCTGATCGCACCGCCGGACCTGCGCCTCGCCGACCCGCAGATCGCACTCGAGATCTATTACGGCCGCTATCCCCTGTCGGGGCACGTGGTCGAGACCGGCGGCAAGTCGCCTTTCCAGATCCACGTGCCCAATCACGGCTGGCAGAAGACGCTGCACGGCTTTCGCTGGCTGCGCCATATGCGCGCCGCCGGCACCGAGCTTGCCGCCGCCAATGCCCGCGCCCTGGTCTCCGACTGGATCACCATGCATGGCAGCCATATCTCCGGCATCGCCTGGGAGCCGGGCACGACGGCCAAGCGCATCATCGCCTGGTTGCAGCACTCCTCGGTCGTATTGCAGGGCGCCGAGTTCCCTTTCTACCGCGCCTTCCTGAAATCGGTTGCCATCCAGATCCGCTACCTCAGGTCGATGGCGCGCGAAATGCCCGACGGCAAGGACAGGCTGCGGGCCCGCATCGCGCTCGCCTTCGCTGCCTTGTCCCTGCCGGCACCGGCATCGGCCCTGCGGGGCGCGACCCGCAATCTTGCCGAGGAACTCGACCGCCAGATCCTCGCCGATGGCGGGCACATTTCGCGCAATCCGATGGTCGTCCTGGAAATCCTCGCCGACCTTCTGCCGCTGCGCCAGACTTATGCCAACCAGGCGGAAACGCCGCCGCAGGCGCTGATCGGCGCCATCGACCGCATGCTGCCGGCGCTGCGCTTCTTTCGCCATCAGGATGGCAGCCTCGCCCGCTTCAACGGCATGGGCGCCACCATCCACGACCGCATCGCCACCATTCTGCGCCACGACGACACCGCTGGCGCGCCGCTGCTGCATGCGCCGCATTCCGGCTATGAGCGCCTGTCGATGGGCGGCACCACGGTCATCGCCGACACCGGCCCGCCGCCGGCGATCGATGTGTCCAACGCCGCACACGCCAGCTGCCTCGCCTTCGAACTGTCGTCCGGCCGCCAGCACTACATCGTCAATGCCGGCATTGACACCTATGGCGCGGCTGAATTCCGGCCGCTGGCGCGCGCCACCGCCGCGCACTCGACCGCCACCATCAACGACACCTCGTCGGCGCGCTTCAGCCATTCGTTGCGCGTCAACGACCTGCTCGGTTCGCCGCTGATCGGCGGCCCGCAGCATGTGCAGTGCAAGCGCACCGACCAGAAGGGCGTTCAGGGCTTCATCGCCCGCCATGACGGCTATGTCCCGCGCTTCGGCTTCCTGCATGAGCGCGAGCTGAAACTGTCGTCGAACGGCAATGTGCTGGCTGGCCGCGACCGCTTCCAGCGCCCCGGCAATACGGCGATCCGCAACAATGGGCGCGACTTCGTCACCGTCCGCTTCCACGTTCATCCCGACGTCAACCTTTTGCAGGACGAGCATGACCGCCTGGTGCTGGCCGCCGATCAGGCCGACACCTGGGTGTTCACAGCAGCCGAAGTGGTGCCGGAGGTCGAGGAATCGATCTATTTCGCCGGCCTTGGCGGCCCGCGCCGCAGCCGCCAGATCGTGCTTGCCTTCAAGGCTTCGGAAATCGCCGAAGTCCACTGGCAGCTGACCCGCACCAGCATCGCCGGCTACCCGGAAAACAACTGATCCTCCTGACAGGGCTTCAAACTCAGGTTAACAAAAGGCCTGACGACAACCAGCTCGGGGCATCGGCAGCTTTTGTGCCGGCAGCTTTCCCACGATAGGAATTTTTTCTTGACTCCGTGCCCTCAGCTATGGTACATTTTTGCCTATGGTGCCGGTTTGCGCCAGTGGCCCGCCGCATAGGCGGGTTTTTTCGTTGGTGCTCCGTCAGCCAACGCGCCTGCGAAGTCTCCGAAGAAACCCGTTAACACGGATTCGTTGCCTTGCCCCACCTGACCGCCGGTTTGATTTCCGGGCGGCATGTGCTACGGGCGCGGGCATCCACCACACCAGTCGTGAAAGGCCGCCAGCCCATGGCCGTCGCCGCCAAGAACATTCCCGCACCAGACCTTGTTCCCGTGCGTCGCGCCCTGCTCTCCGTTTTCGACAAGACGGGCCTCATCGATTTCGCCAAAGCGCTGGCAGCGGCCGGTGTCGAACTGGTCTCGACCGGCGGCACGGCAAAGGCGATCACCGAGGCGGGCCTAGCGGTGCGCGACGTCTCCGAGCTCACCGGTTTCCCCGAGATCATGGACGGCCGCGTCAAGACCTTGCATCCCGGCGTGCATGGCGCGCTGCTTGGCGTGCGCGACGATCCGGAACATTCCGCGGCAATGCGCAAATACGGCATCGAGCCGATCGATCTCGTCGTCTCCAATCTCTATCCGTTCGAGGAGGTCCGCCGCTCCGGCGCCGACTACGCTTCGATCGTCGAAAACATCGACATTGGCGGACCGGCGATGATCCGCGCCTCGGCCAAGAACCACGCCTATGTCGCCATCGTCACCGATCCCGGCGATTACGCTTCGGTGCTGAATGCGCTGGAGATGAACATCGGCTCGCTGTCGCTGGATTTCCGCAAGAAGCTGGCGGCCAAGGCCTTTGCCCGCACCGCCAGCTATGACGCGGCGATCTCCGGCTGGTTCGCCGAGGCGCTCGAGATCGAACATCCGACATGGCGCGCCTTTGGCGGCAGGCTGGTCGAGGTGGTGCGCTATGGCGAGAACCCGCATCAGAGCGCCGGCTTCTACGTCAACGGCGACAAGCGCCCGGGCGTCGCCACGGCGCGCCAGCTGCAGGGCAAGCAGCTATCCTACAACAACATCAACGACACCGACGCCGCTTTCGAATTGGTCGGCGAGTTCGACCCCGACCTTTCCGCCGCCGTCGCCATCATCAAGCACGCCAATCCGTGCGGCGTTGCCGAAGGCGCCTCGCTGAAAGCCGCCTACGCCAAGGCGCTGGCCTGCGACCCGGTCTCGGCCTTCGGCGGCATCATCGCCGTCAACCGCACCCTCGACGCCGAGGCGGCGGAAGAGATCGTCAAGACCTTCACCGAAGTGATCATCGCACCCGGCGCGACCGGCGAGGCCGCGGCAATCGTTGCGGCAAAGAAGAACCTGCGCCTGCTGGTCACCGGCGGCCTGCCGGATCCGCGCACGCCTGGCACAACGGTCAAATCCGTCGCCGGGGGCTTGCTCATCCAGGGCCGGGACAATGCCGTGGTCGACGACCTCGAGCTGAAGGTGGTGACGAAGCGCGCGCCGACAGCGGCCGAAATGGCCGACCTCAAATTCGCTTTCCGCATCGCCAAGCATGTCAAGTCGAACGCCATCGTCTACGTCAAGGACGGCGCTACCGTCGGCATCGGCGCCGGCCAGATGAGCCGGGTCGATTCCTCACGCATCGCCGCCCGCAAGGCGCTCGACGCGGCCGAGGCCGCCGGCCTTGCCGAACCGCTGACCAAGGGCTCGGTCGTCGCCTCCGACGCCTTTTTCCCCTTCGCCGATGGGTTGCTGTCGGCGATTGCCGCAGGCGCCACCGCCGTCATCCAGCCGGGCGGCTCGATGAACGACAAGGACGTCATCGCCGCCGCCGACGAGCACCGCATCGCCATGGTGTTTACGGGCGTGCGGCATTTCAGGCATTGAGCGTTCTTCCTTCTCCCCTTGCAGGAGAAGACCCACGACACGGGGCGTTAACCCCGTCTAGGCGACACTTGAAACACGTTGTGATTCGCCTACCTGACTTAATTAGGCCAGAGTGTTCACGTTCCGTTCTCTGTGACTCAGAAAGCACTCTCACGGAGAATGTGACGAAAACGTGTCGAGACCATATCCGAATCAATGGTGATTCGATCTTGTGGAAAAGAACTAAAGCAGCACTGGAGGGTTATTGATGAAACTAAAGATCAAGCAGATTGGCGAAGGAAACCATCCGGGTGAGGTAGTTGTGTCGCTCGACACAACCACAGGAACTGAACGTTTGGTGGTGCATCATCGTTCGTTAAGTGGCGATAGTTTAGACATTGGCTGGCCGGTTGATCGGGAGGACTCAAACCTCCTAGTTGAATTGCCGCGTGAAACTATCAATGGTTCATGGCGGGTGTGGGTTCCGCAGGGGTTAGTCGTAGAATAACCTAACAAAAATGGGGGGGGGGGGGGGGGGGGGGGAATTGTAAGTGCCGCCACGAGGGATGAATAAGAGAAGCCCCACGGCGGGGAACCGTTAGCGCC